>NZ_JAVRBF010001338.1:0-244 GCF_032436805.1 Streptomyces sp. P17
TAGAACAGGTGAGATGAATATCAAAGGTAGAAAGATTAATATGTTAGAGCATGCTCCAACTACTATGACTTACCTTATGAGTTCTTGGGCTTTACCTATTATAGCTGGGGCAACAGTATTCACTGCTTTGAATCCATTCATTGCAGCTACTATAGGAGTAAGTGGTGCTGTAGCTTTAGGATATGCTATTAAGTCTAAACAATTTAAGTTACAAAGCTTTACATCATGGAAAGAATATAAATTA
>NZ_JAVRBF010001339.1:0-244 GCF_032436805.1 Streptomyces sp. P17
TGATGATTTTCCTTTCTCTGTTTCGTTTCGATGTGTGTAATATAACAAAGCCCCTGCATTGCTGCAAGGGCTTTTTTCACTTTAATCGAATTTTTCTGGCAACTGATCTACAATTACCTGAGTTTGATGGATTTCTTCACTCAATTTATCGCGGTAATGAACCAGTTCACGGGTTCTGGATGCTGAATAGCTAATGATTTTATCAGCGGTAGCGGTGTAACCGTAACCAGCACATGCGATTTCC
>NZ_JAVRBF010001340.1:0-244 GCF_032436805.1 Streptomyces sp. P17
CCAAAGAGAAGCAATAAGCGCATCGGCTTCACGAAGTAATAAATCAGGATTGTTTACATAATCTACATCAATTCCGTTTTTCTTTGCCCATTCAGTTAATGCACGGTAATTGTTTTTACCCGTAATCATCAAAAATCCTCTTCCACGGAATCGGTAGCCATCGCCACTCGCTTCATTTCCGTTTCCCATTCTTCCGCTATAAACCCGATTAGCTATTTTCTGCGGATTCATTGCGTACTGTTTG
>NZ_JAVRBF010001341.1:0-244 GCF_032436805.1 Streptomyces sp. P17
GCCCCCGACGCGCGAAGTGGTTCCAAGTGGTTCCAACCGGTTCCGGGAACCACTTCCCGTAACTGGTTCCCAGTCCCACTCCCCCTACGGGGTGGGAACCAGTACGGAGCCGGTTCAGGACCACCTGCCAGGGCGAACTGGTTCCGGAACCACTTCCGAGACCAATGAGGCCGGGCGATGACCCAGGACGCACTCATCGACGTAAACCCCGAGACTGGCCCGAGGAAGCGGCGGGGCTTCGTCG
>NZ_JAVRBF010001342.1:0-244 GCF_032436805.1 Streptomyces sp. P17
GGCCCGGCGGGATGGTATCGCCGAAACGCTGGCTCCACGTCGCCTTCACCTTGTCGCGGATCATGCCCTCGATTTTCGTGCGGAAGGTGGACCTGTCGTAAACCCAGTCGTCTGGCAGCGAGAAAGTCGGCGCGCCCATGCGCTGGCGCACGGCTTCCTGCACCTTGTCGCGGATCGCGGCCTGTGTTTTCTTCTCCGCCATAAAGGTCTTGCGGTCGGGAATATCGGAGCGGTAGCCGCTGCG
>NZ_JAVRBF010001343.1:0-244 GCF_032436805.1 Streptomyces sp. P17
TGTCGGACGAACTCTTGGGCGGTTTCGAGTTCGATGAACTCATATGGCCGAGACGTCCCGTCTTCGAGTAGTTCCAATACCTTGATCTGATACATTGCTGCCTCCTGTTCCCATCAGGATAATGCAAATATCTAAATGCAGGATCAATAGTCATCCCTCATGCAGTACCGCCCCACTTATCCGGGTAGCGCGAGACATGAAGGGGAAAAAGAAGGAGAGACACCGTTGTGTGAATATCCCTCCT
>NZ_JAVRBF010001344.1:0-244 GCF_032436805.1 Streptomyces sp. P17
GTTGGCGCCGTTGCCAAGAGGGGTCTATCGGCAATTTCCTGTAGTACTTACGGGAGGTGACCTGTTTGGCTTTTTCCAAAAGCGGCGGCAGGCTGTTCTTTCCCTTAAGTTGGTGGTCTTGCCTGCAAAAGTTCCCGGGGTCCAAAAGTTGGTGACCCAATTACAAGAACAGCGTCCTCGTCAGCGTTACGGCGAACCGTTGCCTTTAGTCAAAAACCTGCGGGATTACCAACAAGGTGACCCC
>NZ_JAVRBF010001345.1:0-244 GCF_032436805.1 Streptomyces sp. P17
CAACAACCCCAAGATACGGGATAGTGCCAGAGTACATCATGTATCCATAATTATCTGTATTATCAGATACAGCAGTGATGTCAATTGATAAACTATTACCAGCACCAGAATATGTTGTAGCGACATTAGTAGATTCGGTGTATCCTTCCCCGCCTCTATAGATTGAAACAGCAGTAACTGAGCCGTCAGATTCATTAACTTCGTCAATCATAATAACACAATCAGCTTGTCCCGTACCATTGAT
>NZ_JAVRBF010001346.1:0-244 GCF_032436805.1 Streptomyces sp. P17
TATACCTGCATCTTCAATGATTTTGGGTATAGCTATAAAAAATAACGACAACCCGGAGTCCTATAATGAGAAAACTACAGCTATTGCTGTTGTTCGTACTGCTGCCAGCGCTGGCCTTTACGACTAACGCAGAAACTGACGCAGAAGATAAAACCTTAAGTGTAGAGCGCATGTGGCAGTTGGAGCGCATTGGCTCGCCCGTTGCCTCTGCTGATGGCAAATTTATTGTCGCCCCTGTTACCCG
>NZ_JAVRBF010001347.1:0-244 GCF_032436805.1 Streptomyces sp. P17
GTAGCTCGCTGCTGTCCGCCGCCACGATGAGTGGGCGGTTTTCTGGGTGCATCGGTACCGGTCTGCCTTTGGCTTTCCAAATTCCAGCGCGGCGCTCGGCGGCGGCGGACCAGGCGGCGGATAGTCTTGGGTACCAGCGAACGACATTATCCCGGGAGCCTTTGCGGCGGTTAGTCATCACGCCATCGGCCGTGCTGTTGGCATCGGTTAGCGTGACGACCTCAATCCCGCGTAAGCTGCAAAT
>NZ_JAVRBF010001348.1:0-244 GCF_032436805.1 Streptomyces sp. P17
GGCCTCGCCAAGGCCGGCGCACCACTGTGGCTGGCCGCGCTGGTGGCGGCGCTGCTCGGCGGCGGCTTGCAGCCCTACCTGTTCAAGGATCTGAGATACCTCTGAGGACATCGAAGACAACCGGTGAGTTCAGGATGAACGTCCACGACATGGCCTCGACGATGCGTACCGACCTCACCGGGTTTCTTGGCGACGTCGAGCGTCTTGAGACCATCTTCGCGACTTGGGACGAGAACCAGCAGGC
>NZ_JAVRBF010001349.1:0-244 GCF_032436805.1 Streptomyces sp. P17
GTTTCCGCATCGACTTTCCCATTCGAAAAAGCTTGAGAAAGCTGAACCACAGCATTCTCTACTTGCTCGGTGCTACCACCAAAGCCGAGAATTCCATTGTTCAAAGCAGAGAAGACTTTTTGAGATTTGTCCAAATCACCAGTGGAAGAAGCAAGCAATTGAACAGACTTTACAGCTCCGTCTAGTGGAGTTGGCAAGCCTTGAATACTAGCTTTCAGGTTTTCCATGGTTTTCTTTGTGTCAT
>NZ_JAVRBF010001350.1:0-244 GCF_032436805.1 Streptomyces sp. P17
GTCATGCCCGGCATGCCGAGCACGCCCACCGCGGTCGAGATCGGCGCCAGCTTCGGATCGACCTTGCGCAGCCCCTTGCCGTCCGAGAGGGCATAGCTCTGCCAGCCGGAATGGGAGAGCACGATGTCGCCCTTGGCGAAGTGCTCGTTGTTGGACTGCACCACCTCGGCGACCGTGCCGCCTTCCATGACGCCGCCGAGCGGCACCGGCGCGGCATAGGACGGGCCCTCGCTCATGCGGCCGC
>NZ_JAVRBF010001351.1:0-244 GCF_032436805.1 Streptomyces sp. P17
GGTCCCGAAGTCATGCCCGAGGCGGTGAAGGTGCTGGAGAAGGTGACGGCCCGCTTCGGCCTCGCCGTGACCCTGGATGAGGACCTGGCGGGCGGCGCCTCCATCGACGCCAACGGAGTTCCGCTCACCGACGCGGTGCTTGAGAAGGCCAAGGCCGCCGACGCCGTGCTGTTCGGCGCCGTGGGCGGGCCGAAGTGGGACGTGCAGCCGTTCGACAACCGCCCCGAGCTCGCCATCCTGAAGC
>NZ_JAVRBF010001352.1:0-244 GCF_032436805.1 Streptomyces sp. P17
TTGAGGGCATGAGCCACCTTCGAGGTGCGGAAGACAGGAGCTGAGGAGTTCATCTGGGACTTGGTGTTCTCGACGTTGCCCACTTGGTTCGCAAAGATCGTCTGGTAGTCGCGCTGGTAGTTGTCCAGTACGGACATCGTTTCGCGGGACGACTGGGCATCGGTCACTTGCTTGATGCGGTTCATGGAGTTGCCAGCGAGATTCGACTCCCCGATGGCCGCAGCCACCATGCCCCGGTTACGGA
>NZ_JAVRBF010001353.1:0-231 GCF_032436805.1 Streptomyces sp. P17
ACGATTTACAGCAGCCCCCGCACCCCGAGACCTCCACAGTATAGCAGACAATCTTGCCCTACCCGACGCTCTTCCGATCTCCTCCTCGGGTGCCCGGGGTGATGCCGGGACAGCGCTACGGCTTCAGGGTGCACGGACAGATCTGAAGACCACACGTCAGTACACCAGTCAATTCGAAGAGATTCGCGCGGGCCGTCGTAACCGCGCTCGCCGCGGGGGCGGGTGGGGGTG
>NZ_JAVRBF010001354.1:0-244 GCF_032436805.1 Streptomyces sp. P17
GTTTGTATTAAGGTTAGCATTTATTATATTTGAGGTATTAAAAAAGAGTAGAATGGAGACTATAAGCTTGATTGGTAGATTGATTGATGATGCTAAGGCAAGAGTGAATGATGATAAGGAGTTTGTGACCTTTACTGTGGCTGTAGATGACAAAAGGGATAAGGCTGTGAGTAGATACTACTCATGTATTCTGTATGGAGCTAGTAAGAACCGTATAAAGTACCTGGTGAAGGGAACGAAGGTG
>NZ_JAVRBF010001355.1:0-244 GCF_032436805.1 Streptomyces sp. P17
GGCCCCAGGCGTGCCGCTGTTGCGGATGTAGAAGCCATTCGCCGCGCCCGCGCCCGTGTTCACGGTGAGCGATCCGCTGTTGGTCTGGTTCACCGCGCCTTGCGAGACGACCGTGTAGAGGCCGTAGCCGGCGCCGCCCGCCGTCTTGACGGTGAGCGTGCCGCTGTTGGTTTGGGTGATGGAGCCCGAGCCGGAGAAGCTGCCGGCGTAGAAGCCGTAGGACGGCGCATTCCCGCTGCTGGAG
>NZ_JAVRBF010001356.1:0-244 GCF_032436805.1 Streptomyces sp. P17
AAGCACGGCGTCAAGGTGCTGCACAAGTGCACCAGCGTGCGCCACGCGCTTTCCGCCGAGCGCATGGGTGTCGACGGCATTTCCATCGACGGCTTCGAATGCGCCGGTCATCCCGGCGAGGACGATGTGCCGAACTTCATCCTCCTGCCCCGGGCGGCGGAACAGCTCAAAATCCCGTTCCTGGCCTCGGGGGGTATGGCGGACGGCCGCTCCCTGGTGGCGGCGCTGGCCTTGGGGGCCGAGG
>NZ_JAVRBF010000095.1:0-20975 GCF_032436805.1 Streptomyces sp. P17
GCCGCGGGGTGGCAGCGCCGGAGGCGAGGTCAGCTACCTGCACTTTTGCCCGCGCCGGTTCGTATTTACGCGTCAGGGCGGCGATGATAGCCCGCCTTCCGGACCGCGCCGGGGCGGTTTCCGCAAGACGCGGGTGCGGGCCCGGGGTGCGTGCGAGCGTCGGGGACCGGCAGTTGCCGTGAGCATCGGGACGCCGCCCGTCGTAATGGGAGGGCGGTCCGGATCGCGGGGAGCCTGGAGTGCGGCGGCGCTGTGGGCGTCCGTGTTGACGGCCTGCGGGGTCGGCGGCCGGGGGAGCGGAGGCGAGCCGTCTGGCGTCGGGGGCGGACGCCGCCTGACGGCACCGCGCCGGTGCCGTCTCCGCCCGCCCCGGCGTAACCGGCACAAATGCTGGGGCGGACGGCCGCCGCAGCCCCTGCCCTACATCCCCACCAGCACCTCCCGGCACAGCCTCAGCAACTCCTCGTCGTGCGGGATGTCATGGCTGCCGTAACCGTCGGAGCGGGCCGTGTGCCGCCGGGGCGCGGCGAGTTCCGTCTCCACGAGATCCCGTAGCGGCGCGCCCGCGGGGCCCATCGTGCGCAGACACGCGGCGATGGAACGGCGCAGACCCGGCCTCTCCAGCCACGCGGAGCGCAACGCGGGACGGACCGGTTCCGCCTCGCCGCCGATCTGCCACAGGGCGCATGCGGCCGTCGCCCGTCGGTCCGCCGACCCCGCGGACTCGGTGACGCGCCGCAGCTCCGGCAGTGCGGCCCGGGCCGCAGGACCCATCCGGCCCAGGGTCTCCACGGCCACGCCCCAACGGCGGGCATCCGGGTGCACCAACTCCCCGAGCAGGACGGGCAGTACGGCGGAGGCGCCCCCGTCGACCGACCACAGGGCGGCCGCCGCCGCGACGGCGTGCTCCGTGTCCAGCAGCCGCATCAGCACCGGTATCGCGTCCCGCGCGGCCGGACCCCAGGCGCCGAGTGCCGGGACCGCGTACTCGACGACCCCGCCCTCCAGCAGCCGCAGCGTCTCAGGCACCGCCTCCGCGTCATCCAGCACGGTGAGCGCCCGCAGCAGCGGTGCGGCCCGCCCCGGTGTCCCGGGATCGTCGAGGGCGAGGGAGCCGAGGCGGCGCCGCAGCGCCGGTGTCAGCGCCGCCGCGGCAGCGCCCAGCCAGGAGATCTCGTGGCCCAGGTCGTCCGGTACCAGGGCCCCGGCCAGCACCTCGCCCAGCACTGGTACGGCCCGCGGATCCCCGCACCTGACCAGAGCCCTGAGCGGATCACCCAACGTCGGCGCACCCCGCTCCCACCGCCGCACCCACAGCCCGGGACGGGCCGTCACCAGCGTGTGCAGGGCGTCGGCAGCGGGCGCCGCCAGCCCGAAGAGCTGCTTCAGCGCGGACACCGCTGCGTCCCGCAACCGGTCCTCCTCCGCGGCCAGTTGCGCCCCGATCAACGCGACCGGCTCGGCGAAGTCGGCACGCCACGTACGGAACAGCCCTCCGGACATCCACACGGCGTTGCACCGGTCCGCCCAGGTGGGACTGCCCAACTGCCCGACCAACAGGGCGATCCGGTCGGCGACCCGGCCGTCCAGCGCGGTGTGCAGGGTGCGCAGCAACTGGGAACCCTCCTCGTCGGACGGCCGCAGCCGGCGCAGATGTCCGACGAGGGTGTCGGAGTGCGGGCGGGAGCACTGCACCGTTCGGCGGTCCCGCTGCTCGGACCGCTCCCGCAGCAGCCGGACGGCGGTGGGGACCAGATCGGCGGGTATGCGGTCGGGCGCGCAGCCGGCGAGTTGACCGAGCGCGGCCAGCCGGAGCGCCGGTCCGTACGGCGGTGCGCTCTGTGCCGCCAGGAGGTCCACCGCGGCGTCGGCGTGCGCGGGTTTCCTCCGGGCGAAGAGTCCGAGGCTCTCGGTGAGGGCGAGCAGCACCCGGTCGTCCCGCTCCACCGCGATCCGCTCCCGTAACAGGTCAAGCACACGGGCCGGTTGGTCCAGGAACCGCACGAGCGCCCCGGCAGCCGTCCGGCGCACCCCGGGATCCGGGTCCGCGGCGAGCTGGACGAAGACCTCGGCGCCCGCCCGTAAAGCGGACGGACCGTCGCCTTCGCCGCCGATGCTGACCAGCAGCTCCACGACGGCGCCCCGGTCCGCCAGTTCGGGACATGAGGCCAGCGCGAACAGGAACGGAACGCAGGCGAGCGTCGAGTCGTACACGTCTCCCTGGTGGTGCACGGCGCCGTACAGACCGTCGAGCGCGATCTCACGCTCGGCGGGGTCCGTCGAGGCCAGGCCTCTCAGCAGTGCGGGCACGTCCTCGGCGCTGCCGTACGCATGCCGCATCGAGGCCCAGTCGACCTCGTCGATCCCCGTGAACACGTAGTCCTCCCCAGGCAAGTGCCACCTGGTTCGGAGTCTGCACCACGGCACTGACAACGGGGTGGAATCGAGACGTGACGGTGTGCGATCCGGTCAGTGCCGGTCGGGCAGGGCCCGGTCCAGGACGGCGCCCGGATCGGCGGCGTCGGGCAGGGTGCCGAAGGCGTGCCCCCAGTCGCCGCCCAGGCGGGTCGCGCAGAAAGCGTCGGCGACCGCGGGCGGGGCGTACCGGACGAGCAGGGACGCCTGGAGCGCCAGCGCCATCAGCTCCACCAGACGCCGCGCGCTGCTCTGCGAGGCCTCGGAGAGCATGCCCTTCAGCCGGGTCACGGCCGTATCGAGACGGGCGTCCGCCCCCTGCGCCAGGGCGAGTTCGTCGAACAGGGCCTCGGCCGCGCCCTGCTCCTTGCCGAGCGCCCGCAGCACGTCCAGGGCGTTGACATTGCCCGAGCCCTCCCAGATCGACAGCAGGGGAGCCTCGCGGTAGTGGCGCGGCATGCCCGACTCCTCGACATAGCCGTTGCCGCCGAGGCACTCCAGGGCCTCCGCGGTGAAGGCAGGACCCCGCTTGGTGACCCAGTACTTGCCGACGGCGGTCGCGATCCGCCGGAACGCCATCTCGCCCGCGTCCCCCCGCACCGCCCGGTCGGCCGCTCCCGCAAGACGCAGGGTGAGCGTGGTGGCGGCCTCGGACTCCAGCGCGAGGTCGGCCAGAACATTGCGCATCAGCGGCTGATCGAGCAGCCGCGCGCCGAACGCGCTGCGGTGACGGACGTGGTGTCCGGCCTCGACCAGCGTCTTGCGCATCAGGGCCGCCGACATCATCACGCAGTCCAGGCGGGTGCAGTTGACCATCTCGATGATGGTCTTCACACCCCGGCCCTCCGGCCCGACCAGCCAGGCGACGGTCCCGTCGAACTCCGGCTCGCAGGAGGCGTTGGAGCGGTTGCCCAGCTTCTCCTTGAGGCGCTGGATGCGGAAGGTGTTGCGGGCGCCGTCGGGCAGGATCCGCGGCACCAGGAAGCACGACAGACCGCCCGGCGCCTGCGCCAGCACCAGGAAGACATCGCACATGGGCGCCGAGGTGAACCACTTGTGGCCGCGCAGGGTGTACACCCCGGGTTCGGCGGTGGGCGTGGCCGCGGTCGTGTTCGTCCGGACGTCGGAGCCGCCCTGCTTCTCGGTCATCCCCATGCCCGCGAGCAGACCCCGCTTCTCCGTCGGCACGCGCAGCCCCGGGTCGTACTCCCTGCTGGTCAGCAGGGGTTCGTAGACCTTGGCGAGCTCCGGCTGGGCGCGCAGCGCGGGGACGGCGGCGTAGGTCATCGACGTCGGGCAGCCGTGCCCGGCGTCGGTGTGCCCCCACACCAGACCGCCCGCGGTACGCGCGACATGGGCGCCCTCCCGGTCGTCGGCCCAGGGTGCCGCGGCCAGGCCCTCGGTGACCGCGACCCGCATCAGGTCGTGCCAGCTCGGGTGGAACTCGACCTCGTCCACGCGATGGCCGTACCGGTCGTGCGTGCGCAGTTCCGGCTCGCGGCGGTTGGCCTGCTCACTCCACTCCTGGGCCAGGACACCGCCGGCCTCGCGGCCGAGGCGCCGGATGTCGTCCTCGGCCCACCCGGCGCCCTCGCGGCGCAGCCCCTCGAACAGGGCCACGTCCGCGGAGGCGTCGTAGGGGGCCAGGGGAGGGGGCTGGTTGGTGACGTCGTGCGTGGCGTACGGCTCGTGCTCGGGTGTCGGGACCATACGGCGAGTGTTGCACATCGGCTACAGCCGCAGCAATAGTGCAACATGAAGATCGACGCCGTACAGTACGTGCTCATGCGGACGAACGAGACGGCGGAGCCGGGAGAGCTCGCACTGCGCCCGCTGTCCGCGCGCTCGGTCGTCCTGAGCCTGCTGCTCGGCAGCCATCCGCCCGAGCTGCCGGTGAAGGACCTCGTGCGCGGGGTGGAGCCCTTCGGGGTGGGTGGATCGACGGTGCGGGCCGCGCTCAGCCGGATGGTGGCCGCCGGGGATCTGCACCGCTCGGAGACCGTCTACCGACTCAGCGACCGGCTGCTGGAGCGCCAAGTCCGCCAGGACGAGTCCGTACGTCCCCGCACGCGCGCGTGGGATGGCGACTGGGAGATGGTCGTGATCACGGCGACCGGCCGCGGCCCCGCCGAACGCGCCGAACTGCGCACCCGGCTGACGGCCCTGCGCCTGGCTGAACTCCGCGAGGGCGTCTGGCTGCGCCCCGCCAACCTGACCCGCCCCCTGCCGGCCGGTCTCGGCCCGGTGGCGCAGCACTACACCGCGCGACCGGCCGCTCCCGCGCGCGAGTTGGCGCGGACCCTGTGGCCGCTGGACGCCTGGGCCACGACAGCCCGGGCGCTGCTCGCGCACATCGCCGAGGCGGAGCGCCCCGCCGACCGGTTCACGGCCTTCGCGGCCGTCGTACGCCATGTGCTGGCCGATCCGGTGCTGCCGCCCGACCTCCTGCCCGCCGACTGGCCGGGCGGACCGCTGCGCGCCGCCTACACCGGCTATCAGCGCGAGGTGACCGAGCAGGTACGCGCGCGTGCCGAGCGGGAATGACACGGCGGCCGTACGAAGCGCCGTGCGGGGACGCTTCGTACGGCCGCGTTCACCGCGGGGGATCAGCGGTAGGTGATGTCCGAGGCCGAGTACAGACAGTTGGTGCTGTCCGGGCCCGTGCCGACCGCGGTGTTGTTGTTGTACTTCTGGCAGGGGATGACCCTGCGGCTCGCGTCGTTGAGGATCGTGATGCCGCGCAGCGTCGCCACGTCGCCCCGGTTGACGTTGATGCCGACGAGACGCGCGGTGGTCCCCGTGCCGGTCACCTCGATGTTGCTGAGGTTGACCTTGCGCGTGTACTGCGTGGAGCAGTCGCCGCACGAGCGGTAGAGCGTCTTGAACTCGCTGACGGCGAAGTTGGAGATGTTCACCGTGCCAGGTCCGTTGTGCTGGAAGACCTTGTCGGCGGCCTTCTTGGCGCCGCCGCCGGTCACCGTGTAGGTGGAGCCGCCCCGGAAGGTGGCCGCGTCCTCGCCGACGTCCTCCCACCAGACGTTCTGGAGGGTGCAGTTGCCCTCGCAGTGGATGCCGTCGGCGCCGGGCGCGCCGATGATGACGTTCTTCAGCGTCGCACCGGCGGCGAGCCGGAAGATCGGGTCCTGGCCTTCCTCCTGGCCGTCGCCTGCCAGCTCGCCGCTGCCGTAGTACCGCTTCATCCCGCCGTCCACCGTGCCGGAGACGGGGATGGTGGCGCTGACCGGCTGGCTGCTCGTGGGCGTCGGCCAGGTGGCCGCGTGGGCCGCCGGTGCTGTGCCTGTCGTGATCATGCCAATCGTGACGCCGAGTGAGGCGAGCCCGCCGATCAGGGCGCGACGCCTGGTGTTCCGTGAAGTCATGTCCCGATGCCTTCTTCTGAGTGGGGGTCAGATCGTTCCGGCGCCCGGCGGGTCCATTCTGTGCATGTGTGTGAACGTCGGCTGTGCTTCGGAACGCCGCG
This sequence comes from Streptomyces sp. P17, assembly GCF_032436805.1. Classification (NCBI taxonomy): domain Bacteria; kingdom Bacillati; phylum Actinomycetota; class Actinomycetes; order Kitasatosporales; family Streptomycetaceae; genus Streptomyces; species Streptomyces sp. P17. The sequence continues at coordinate 5,897 of NZ_JAVRBF010000095.1, forward strand.
CGCCAACAGGGTGACCGTGTGGGGAAGTTGTGCTGCGGCTCGGTCACACTGCTGAACGGAACGTAGGGTGCAAGCGCTTTCTGGTCAACGCTTTGCGCAAAAGAATCCGGTCAGTCCTGGTGGGGGCAAGGGCTCTCTTCGCCAGTCCCGTGGGAGCGCTTCCATGGCGGGCGTGTCCATGCCACGATCGCCGCACGAGCCGTTACCAGAAGGGACAAGGACGTGCCCACCCCCACGAGAAGACCGCTGACGTTGATCGCCCTCTTGGCGGCGCTCGCCGCGCTGCTCGTCACCGCCCCCGCCTCGGCCGCCGCCCGCCACGAGGCCGCCGAAGTCGTCCCCACCGCGACGCTCACCGAGGTGACGAACTTCGGCACCAACCCCAGCAACCTGCAGATGTACGTGTACGTCCCGGACACCGTGACCGACCGTCCGGCGGTCCTGGTGGCCGTGCACTACTGCACCGGATCCGGCCCGGCGATGTACTCCGGCACCGAGTACGCCTCGCTCGCCGACCGCTACGGCTTCATCGTGATCTACCCCTCGGTCACCCGCGCGAGCAAATGCTTCGACGTCGCCTCGCCCCAGGCCCTGACCAGGGGCGGCGGCAGCGACCCGGTCGGCATCAAGTCCATGGTCGACTGGGTCACCGGCACCTACGACGCCGACACCGCGCGGGTCTACGCCACGGGCATCTCCTCCGGCGCGATGATGACCAACGTCCTGCTCGGTGTGTACCCCGACGTCTTCAAGGCCGGTGCCGCCTTCGCCGGCGTCCCGTTCGGCTGCTTCGCCACCACCGACGGCTCCGAGTGGAACAGCGCCTGCGCGAACGGCACGATCACCCGCACCCCGCAGGCCTGGGGCGACCTCGTCCGGTCCGCGTACCCCGGCTACACCGGCCCCCGACCGAGGATGCAGATCTGGCACGGCACCGAGGACGACGTCCTGCGCTACCCCAACTTCGGGGAGGAGATCAAGCAGTGGACGAACGTGCTCGGCCTCGGCCAGACCCCGGCCGCCACCGACTCGCCCCGGTCCGGCTGGACCCGCGCCCGCTACGGCGGCACCGGTGACCAGGCCGCCGTAGAGGCGATCAGCCTCCAGGGCGTCGGCCACAACCTCTACAGCTACGGCGTGATGGGCCCGCTCGCCATCGCCTTCTTCGGCCTGGACGACGACGGCCCCGCCCCCCAGCCCCCGGCAGGGCCCTGCAAGGTCAGCGTCACCACCAACGCCTGGAACACCGGTCTGACCGCCTCCCTGACGATCACCAACACCGGCACGACAGCCGTGAACGGCTGGAAACTGGGCCTCACCCTGCCCACGGGCCAGACGATCACCAACGGCTGGAACGCCACGTACACCCCGGCCTCCGGGGCGGTCACGGCGACGAACGCCTCGTACAACGGCACGATCGCGCCGAACGCGAGCGTGAGCATCGGCTATCAGGCGACCCATACGGGCACCAGCGCGGCCCCGGGCGCCTTCACGCTGAACGGGACCGCCTGCACGGTGGGGTGATCCCGCGGCCGTCGGGGCGAGGTGCCCTCGACGGCCGGATCCCGTCCACGTCTCCTTTTCGGAATCCGAAAACCGGGAACCCGCCGGATCAAGAAGTGATCCGCAGGTGTCTGCGGAGATCCGCTCGGGAGGCGAGAAGAGTCATGGCACACGAGGCATCGTCGACCACGCTGCCGCAGCCGCTGCGCGCGACCCTCTCGGTGCTCGGCCGGGTGCCCGGGGCAGGAACCGTGGGCCGGGCGGCCGGGGGCGTGCTCGACGTGATCGGCACCGTGTCGCCGCGCGGGCGGCGCATCGCGGTGTACACCGGGGCCGGTGTGCTCGGTGTCGCGGGCGTGGTGGAGTGGCCCGTCGCCGTCACCGGGGCGGCCGTGGCCTGGCTGACCCAGCCGCGACCTCAGGAACAGGAGACGCCGGCGATCAAGAGCAGGACGGTCACCGCACAAGCGTCCACCGACAAGGCGGCGACCAAGAAGGCGCTGGCCAAGAAGGCCTCGACCGCCAAGTCCGCCACTGCCCGCGGCGACGGTCGCACCACGAGTTGAGGGGTGCCATGGGATTGCTGACAGGATCCTCGGCCGCCGCGGCCGGACTGGTGCTGGCCGGCCCGCGCCTGCTGGCGCGCGGAGCGGCGCCCGCCGTGGGCGTCGCCGCCGGTGCGGTTGCCGGGACGGCGCGGGCCGGGGTGAGGAGCGCTGACGCCGTTGTCAGGGTGACCCGGGTCGCCCGCAACGCGCTGCCCGGCGGCGAGGGTCAGTGGCGGTCGGGCCGGCGGGCGCACCTGGCACTGCGGCCCGTGACGGACCGGGTGCGGCGGGAGGGCGGGACGGCACGCGCCGCGCGACGGGTGGCCACGGCCCTCGCGGAGCATCCGGAGGTGGCGTACGCCTACTGGGACGGCGGACTGGCCCGCCTGGTCGTGGCCGCGCGCGACGAAGCCGTCTCGGACCGGGTGCTGGAGAAGGCGACCGCCCTCGCCGAACGGCACGGACTCGGCCCGGGCGACGACAGCGACGACGCGATCGAGGACTTCACCCACCCGGGCGACCCCGCCGGCATCCGCACCGCCGCCGCGGCGCTCGTGGCCGACGCGGTCGGCACCGGCGCTGCGCTCACCGCGTACGCGCTACGGCTGCCCCCCTCGCCTCGCTTCGTCACCGCGGGCATGACCCTGCTGCGCGAGAACCCGCGCTTCCGCAGCAAGCTGCGCGGCCGTTTCGGCCGTTCCCGTACCGACCTGCTCCTGGCCGTCGCCAACGCGGCCACGCACGGCGCGGGACAGACACCGACCTCCCTGCTGCTCGACGGAACCCTGCGCGCCTTCCAGCTCGCGGAGACCGTCGCGCGGGCCGCCGCCTTCGACACGGTCCACGACCGGCTCTGCGTACCCGACCGCTCCGACGTGGCGCCGGACCTCTGCCCGCGCCCACCGCTGCGTTCCACGCCCGCACACGAGTACGCCAACCACGCCGAGACCGGCAGCGTGCTCGGCGCCGCCGCGACCCTGCTCGTCAAGCACGACGGCGCCGAGGCCGCCGAGGCCGTGCTCGCGGGCTCGCCCAAGGCCGCCCGCTACGGACCCGCCGCCTTCAACGCCGTCCTCGGCTGCGCACTGGCCCGCACCGGAGTCCTGGTCCGCGACCCCGAACGCGTCCGGCGCCTGGAGACCGCCCGCACGCTCGTCCTGCACCCCAGCGCCCTGTGCACCGACGACGAGGACGCGGGCGCGGACCCCTGGACCGAGGCCGTCCTGGACGCCGCACGCCACGCCGGTCTGCGTGTCGTGGTCGTCGACCATCCCGCCCTGGAGGACTTCACCGCCCTCGCCGACCGCGTCGTGCACGACCGGCCACTGCCCGACGTGGTCGAGTCGCTGCGGGAACACGGCGGCGTCATCACGGTCGCCCGGCCGGGGTCGGCCGAGGACACCGACGTCCTGAAGGGGCTGCTGGGGTCCGACGTTGCGGTCGCGCTCGCGGACCGGGACGCGGCCGTGGTGTGGGGCGCGGACGTCGTCGCCCCGGGCGGCCTCGCCGACGTATGGCGACTGCTCGTCTCCGTGCCCGCCGCCCGCAAGGTCGGCCGCAGCTCCCAGACGCTGGCACGGTCCGGCGCCGCGCTCTCCGGGCTGCTGGTCGCCGTCGGCGAGTCCCGCCGCGGCCGGCGCGCTCTCGTGCCGGGGCTCCGGCACGCGCCCGTCGACGTCAGCGCCGCGTTCGCGCTGGTGTCCGGAGCGCGGGCCGCCGTCGGCGTGGCGGTCACCCGGGCGCCGCATCCCCACGCGCGCGTGCCCTGGCACGCCCTGCGGCCCTCCGACGTACGGTCCCGGCTGGGCCGCCGGACGGAGGGGGAGCCGTCGCTCCTGGAGCAAACGACGACCCGCGTCCACCGGGCGGCAGACGCCGCCGGCCGCGTCCCCGTGCTGGCCCCGGCCCGCTGGTCGGTGCAGCTGGCCCGGGCGGTCCGCGGCGAGCTGGACGATCCGCTCACCCCGGTGCTGGCGGTCGGCTCGGCGGCCTCGGCGATCCTCGGTTCCGTGGTGGACGCGCTGCTCGTCGTCGGCGCGCTGGATCTGAACGCCCTGGTCGGCGGCCTGCAGCGGCTGCGGGCCGAGCGTGCTCTGGCCGGGTTGCTGGCCGAGCAGAAGCAGAAGGCCCGTCTCGCGCCGGACGAGTCACAGGACAAGGAGCAGTCCCTGCGAACCGTCGACGCCGCCAAGCTCATCCCCGGCCAGATCATCGAGCTCCAGGCCGACGACGTGGTCCCCGCCGACGCGCGCCTGCTGTGGGAGGACGGTCTGGAGGTCGACGAGTCCGCGCTCACCGGCGAGTCGCTGCCCGTGGACAAGCAGACGGCCCCCACCCCGCACGCGCCCGTGGCCGACCGCCGCTGCATGGTCTTCGAGGGCACGACCGTCGTCGCCGGACACGCCCGCGCGGTGGTCGTGGAGACCGGCGACCGCACCGAGGCCTCCCGTGCCGTCTCCCTCGCGGCCCGCAAGCCCCCGTCGGCCGGAGTGCAGGCCCGGCTGCAGGAACTCACCGCCAAGGCCCTGCCGTTGACCATGGCGGGCGGCGCCGCGGTGACCGGCCTTTCGCTGCTGCGCGGCACCCCGATCCGGCAGGCGGTCAGCGGTGGTGTGGCGGTGGCGGTGGCCGCCGTCCCCGAGGGACTGCCGCTCGTGGCCACGGCCGCTCAACTGGCCGCGGCACGCCGGCTCAGCCAGCGAGGCGTCCTGGTACGGGCCCCGCGCACGCTGGAGGCCCTCGGCCGGATGGACACCCTCTGCTTCGACAAGACGGGCACCCTCACCGAGAACCGCCTGCGCCTGGTCCGTGTCACCGACGCCGAGGACAACACCGCCAAGCCGGACGAGAAGACGAGCGGAGCCGTGCTGCGGATCGCGGCCCGCGCCTGCCCGGTGCTCAACGGCAGCTCGGACCGTCCGGTGCACGCCACCGACGAGGCGGTCCTGGACGCGGCGGTCGAGGACCCGGACTGGACACAGACCGAGGGCCTGCCCTTCGAGGCCGCCCGCGGCTACGCCGCCGCCGTGGGCCACACGACGGACGGCGACCGCTTGCTGGTGGTCAAGGGCGCCCCGGAAACCGTCCTGCCCGCCTGCCGGGACCTGCCCGACCACGCCACCGAGGCAGCCCAGTCCCTGGCCCGCGACGGCCTGCGCGTCCTCGCGGTGGCCCGGCGCAGGCAGGACACAGAAGACGCGGCCGTACTCGAAGAGCCCCTGGGGGACCTGGAGTTCACCGGCCTGCTCGCCCTGGCCGACGTGCCGCGCGCGACCTCGCAGGCGCTGGTGCACGGGCTGCGCGAGGAAGGCGTACGTCCGGTGATGCTGACCGGCGACCATCCGCAGACCGCCCGCGCCATCGCCGTGGAACTGGGCTGGCCCGAGGACACGGCCGTGGTCACCGGCGACGAACTGGCCGCCGCGGACCGCTCGGAGCGGGCCCGCATGCTGCACGACGTGGGCGTCGTGGCCCGGGTCGCGCCGGAGCAGAAGCTCCAGGTCGTCGAGGCGCTACGGGATGCGGGCCGGGTGGTCGGCATGGTCGGCGACGGCGCCAACGACGCGGCCGCCATCCGCGCCGCCGACATCGGCGTCGGTATCAGCGCCCGGGGTTCGGCCGCTGCCCGCAACGCCGCCGACCTGGTGCTCACCGACGACGACCTCACCGTCCTCATCGAGGCGATCGCCGAGGGCCGTGCCCTGTGGCACAGCGTCGCCGACGCCATCGCCATCCTCATCGGCGGCAATGCCGGCGAGGTGGGCTTCGGCATCATCGGCACCATCCTCGCCGGCTCCGCGCCGCTGTCCACCCGGCAGATGCTGCTGGTGAACCTGTTCACGGACCTGTTCCCGGCGATGGCCGTCGCGGTCACCCCGCACCAGGACGCGAGCGACGAGGCAAGCCGGGACGACAAGCCACTCGGCACCTCCCTGCTCGGCGCCCCGCTGATGGAACAGATCCGCCACCGGGCCCTGACCACGACCCTCGGCGCGGTGGCGGCCTGGCTGATCGGACGGTTCACACCGGGCACGGCCCGCCGCTCCACGACGATGGCCCTGTGCGCCGTGGTCGGCACCCAGCTCGCCCAGACCCTCGCCGACCGCCGCGACAGCCCCCTGGTCCGCGTCACCTCCCTCGGCTCCGCCGCCGCCCTGGTGGCCCTGGTCCAGACCCCGGGCGTCAGCCGCCTGTTCGGCTGTACTCCGCTCGGTCCGATCGCCTGGGCCGGAGTGGCCGCGGCGATCGCGATGGCGGTGGCGGGCCAGCGGGCGCTGCCGCAACTGGAGCAGGCCGTTCTGCGGTTGAGCCGCTAGAGTGTCCTGAAGATCTTGCTTGGGCCGCCCCGATCGCCCAGGTTCGCCCGCAAAAGTCGACCGGGGGAATCCGGTGCAAGTCTGGCGGGTTTTCAAGATTCTCAGTGGTCTCCTAGGCGACCTCTTCCCGGGCCGCCACCTCGATCGACGCCTTCGAGGGAAGGTGGTTGAAGAGCAGGTTCAGCACGATCGCCGTCAGACACCCGGCGCTGATCCCGCTGTGCATCACCGTCTGGAACCAGTCCGGGAACTCGTCGTAGATCGTCGGCACGCCCACCGGCAGCACTCCCATGGCGACCGAAACCGCCACCACCGTCAGGTTGTTGTTGCCCTTGAAGTCGACCTGAGCGAGAGTCCGCAGGCCGCTCGCGGCCACCGTTCCGAACATCACCAGACCCGCGCCGCCCAGCACCGGCGCCGGTATCGCCGCGACCACGGCGCCCAGCTTGGGCAGCAGACCCAGCAGGACGAGCATGCCGCCCGCCGCGGCGACGACCCAGCGGCTGCGCACCCGGGTCATACCGACGAGCCCGACGTTCTGCGCGTACGCCGTGTAGGGGAAGGTGTTGAAGACACCGCCGAGCACGGTCGACAGACCGTCGGCGCGCAGTCCGTCGGACAGGGACCGCCCGTCGACCTTGCGGTCCGTCATCTCGCCGACCGCGATGAAGTCACCGGTCGTCTCGGTCATGCACACCAGCGCCACGACCAGCATGGAGATGATCGCCGACATCTCGAAGGTCGGGGCGCCGAAGTGGAACGGCGTGCTGATGCCCACCCAGTCCGCGTCGGCCACCCCGCCGAAGTCCGTGAACCCGAACGGCACGGCGACGGCGACCCCGACGACGATGCCGACCAGTACGGCGATCCGGCTCAGGAAAACCGGCGCGAACCTCTGCACGCCCACGACCACCGCCAGGACGAACGCGGCCAGCGCGAGGTTCTTGGGCTCGCCGAACTCCTCCGAACCGGCGCCGCCCGCGGCCCAGTTGCCCGCGACCGGCAGCAGGGAGATACCGATGATCAGGATCACCGTGCCCGTGACGAGCGGCGGGAAGAAGCGCAGCAGCTTGCCGAACACCGGGGCGAGCAGCATGATCGCGAGCCCTGCGACGATCACCGAGCCGTAGATCGCGGGCAGTCCGCCGCCCGTCGTACCGATGATCACCATCGGCGATACGGCCGCGAAGGTGCAGCCCTGCATGATCGGCAACCGGACGCCGAAGCGCCAGAAGCCGATGCACTGGATGAGGGTGGCGATACCGCACACCAGGAGGTCGGCGGTGATCAAATACGCCAGGTCCGCCGGGGGGAGCTGCATCGCGCCGCCCACGATCAGCGGTACGGCGACGGCGCCCGCGTACATGGCGAGCACATGCTGGAGGCCGAAAGCGGCGAGTTGGCGGGCGGGTGGGACTTCGTCTACGGGGTGCGTGGTCATGGGCGAGACCGTAAGCGCCTTGAACAGTTTGTTGATTTCAAGGGTGTTGCTGCTGTGTGTCTCGCTGCGGGTCAGCCCGCGTTCCCGTGCGCGGCGTGGTGCAGCGACTGCCAGTCCGCCAGCTTCACCACTCGCCTGCCCAGCCGCGCCCCCAGCTCCGCCTCCGCCTTCTCGATCGCCTGCCAACCCTCCCACTGCACGGGCTCGGCCCCCTCCGCCCGCAGCGCTGTCAGGGGGTCCTCAGGGACGTCCTTGCCTACGAGCAGGGCGGCGTCCTCGATCAGCGACGTCACCGTCTCCTTCGCGCAGGGCCGGTTCGTGCCGATGACTCCCGTCGGGCCCCGCTTGATCCAGCCGGCCACGTACTCGCCCGGCGTGACCACCCCGTCGCGCAGGACGCGTCCCGCCTGATTCGGCACCGTCCCGGTCGCCGGGTCGAACGGCAGGCCCTCCAGCGGGACTCCGCGATAGCCCACCGAGCGCAGCACCAACTGGGCCTCGATCACCTCGAATCGGCCGGTTCCCGTCACCCCGCCCCGGCCGTCCGGCGCCGTTCGCTCGAAGCGGACCGCACCCACGCGGCCCTCCTCGGCGAGGAGTTCGACGGGGCGCAGGAAGAACCGCATCCGGATCCGGCGGGTCGCGTCGCTCGCCGCGGTCCCGGCCCAGCCGCGCAGTACCTCCACATTGCGGCGCTGGGCGCCGGGCAGGGCCGAGGCGTCGGCCCAGGCGGGGTCCAGCGCGGCCTCCGCCGGGTCCACGGTGACGTCCGTGTCCGGCAGGGAGCCCAGCTCGCGCAGCTCCTTGGTGGTGAAGCGGGCCTGTGAGGGGCCGCGCCGGCCCACCATGGCGATGTCGGTCACCCGGCTCGCGCCCAGCGCGGTCAGCGCCGCCTGCGGCATGTCCGTCGGGGACAGCTCCGCCGTACCCCGGGCCAGCATGCGGGCCACGTCCACCGCGACATTGCCCACGCCGATCACCACGGCCGACCGCGCGCCGCGTACGAATCCGTCGTCGACGGCGTCCGGATGGGCGCTGTACCAGGACACGAACTGGGTCGCCGACCAGCTGCCCGGCAGATCCTCACCCGGGACCCCGAGATGCCGGTCGGTGGCGGCGCCCACGCAGTACACCACCGCGTGGTACAGCTCCCGCAGCCGGGCGGCCGGAATCCCGCCCGTGCCGATCTGCACCCCGCCGAGGAACCGCACCCGGTCGTGCTCCAGTACCGTCCTCAGATTGTTCTGCAGGGACTTGATCTTCTCGTGGTCCGGGGCGACGCCGTACCGGACCAGGCCGTACGGGCACGGCAGGCGGTCCAGGACGTCGACGCGCACCGCGGGGTCCTGCTGGACAAGACTCTGCGCGGTGTAACACCCGCTCGGCCCCGAGCCGACGACGGCGACATGCAGCACGGCGGAACTCCTCACCCGTGGGATCTCAGGAGAGCGCTGGTGCTTCCAGCATCGCATCCGCGGTGCTGCGCTGACAGGGTGCAGCGCACAGTGGCCTTGCGTGTCCATTCTCATGGAATGTGATGATGCGGTTACGTTCCGTGTGTGCTAGAAGCATCCTTTCTTAATCTTTCTGATCGTTGTCCGACGGACGGCCGGGTGTCCGTGTGGCCCGCGTGGGAAGTGCAGGAGGGCGAGGGCGCCACCTCGTGGTTCCAGGTGCGGCTCGCGTTCGCCGACGGCGCCCGGGTCGACGCGCTCGCCGTGGTGGCCGAGGGGTGCGTCTCCATCGAGGACGTACGGGCGCAGCCGCCGCTGTCCCTGGCCGATCTGACGGTGCTCGCCGACTGGATCGAGGAGCCGCTCTTCGAGGCCTGCGGGGTGGCGGAGGAGCCCCCGGGTGAGGCCGACGGTGATGAGGCCGACGGCGGCGCGGAGGAACTGGTCGGGCCCCGGCGGGCGCGGCCCGCCTGGCCGCGTGGCATCGAGGGGCGGTGGCTGATCGCGCAGGAGTACCGGGCCGCCCAGGAGGAGGGGTTCGACCCCGTCCTCGCGGTGATGTGCGCGACCGGGCACAGCCGCCGCAAGTCGCTCAGGCTGATCTCCCAGGCGCGCGACGCGGGCTTTCTGGCGCCGCGTCATGCCCGGCGCTGAGCTCAGCTCCCCGACGACGCCGCGGGATCGTCCCCGGTCGCGAAGAACCGCGACAGATCCGTGTCGTCCGTCCCGCCGGGCACGGCCTCCGCGTCCGGCGGGAGACCCATCTCCCAGTCGAGCCGGTAGCGCTTGAACAGCTCGGCCCGCAGCAGCGGCACGGGCATCGGCGCCCCCGGGACCAGTGCCGAGTACACCGCGCCCATGAGCAGGGCGCGCAGCATCGGGTAGTCGGTGTCGACGTTCATCGAGCCGTGCCGGGCGCAGGTGTCCCGCAGCAGGTCGGCGAGTCGGCGCTGTTCCGGGCACTGCACGAAGCCCTCGGCCTGGAGGATGCCGGCCATGTGCTGGCGCATCAGCACCGGCCGGTCCCGGGCGAGCCCCAGGATCGCGTCGATGGCCCTGGCCATCCGCTCCCGGCCGTCCTCGGTGCGCGGCTCCCGCTCCAGAGCCTCCTCCAGGGTGCGGTGCATCAGCCGGTGCACCGCGGACTGGACGAGCTGGCGTTTTCCGGGGAAGTAGTACGAGACCAGACCGCGCGCCGAACCGGCCCGGTCCGCGATGTCGCCCAGCGTCGTGGCCTCGTAGCCGTGCTCGCCGACGAGTTCGACCGCCGCCTGCAGAAGCCGCTCCCGAGAACGCCGCCGCAGTTCTTCATTGACCGAGGCGCTTCGCGGGGACATGCTGTAACTCCTGCGTTGACTGGCTGCCAGCCAACTATACTCAGCGCATCCGGTCCGGCTCCCGGCCGACCGGGTTCGAGTTGCCGCCTGCCTTGGGCGAAACGGGGGATCGCCTAAGGCAGGCGTGCACTCTCCCTGATGGTGGCCCAGGGCGACTTCTCAGGCGCCGACGCCGGAGTCCTCGGGCCGACGGCGCCCGATCAGCTCCAGCACCGGCCACAGCGCGTCCGGCCGTTCGGCCACCGGCAGATGGTCCACGAAATGCACCCCGCAGCCCAGCGCCGCGGCCCCGCCGTCGGCCCGGCGGTCGTCGCCGACCATCAGCACCTCGCGCGGATCGGCGTCGAGCTCGGCGCAGGCGGCCCGGAACAGCCGGGGATCCGGCTTCTGGATGCCGTGTTCGAAGGACAGGACGTAGACGTCCACATACCGGTCCAAGCCGTGCTCGCGGAAGACCGGGCGCAGGTCCCAGCCGATGTTGCTGACCACACCGATCCCGATCCCGCGCTCGCGCAGCGCGCCGAGCACCTCGGCCGCGTCCGGGTACGGATCCCAGGCCGAGGGCGTCATATGGCGGTCGTAGAGCGTGTCGTGCAGCCCCTCGTCGGGGAGCGCGACATGGCGGGACAGACCGGTGTACGCGGCGCGGTGCAGCTCCTGGCTCTTGTCCCGCACGCCCCAGACGCTCGCGACATCCTCCGGCAGCCAGGCCGGACTCGGCCCGCCCGGCAGCGCTCCCATCCGCTCCAGCGCCTGAGCGGCCTCGGCCAACTCCGGCTCGGACAGCTCCACTTCCCGCTCGGCGAGGGCCCCGCGCAGCCAGCTTTCGGTGGACTGGACACGGAAGAGGGTGCCGGAGAAGTCGAACAGGGCGGCGGTCATGTTCGAATCCTACGGGGAGGTGATCTCCCGCGCGGGAAGGTCGGTCCAATGCGCGGGTCGCCGTTCGTACGCGATCACGGCAACAGCCACCAGCGCGGCGCCCAGCAACCAGCCCTCGACGACGTCCGACGCCCAGTGCACGCCCAGCCACACCCGGGTCAGACCGGCGCCGGCCACGGAGACCGCCGCCACGGCCACGGCCGTACGCCACAGCGCGCGGCCGACGCCGTAGCGGTGCAGCAGGTACAGCAGGAGGCCGCACACCACCGTGGCGGTCATGGCGTGGCCCGAGGGGAAGGCCGCGTAGTGGGCGGAGTCGACGGGGTCCTGCCAGACCGGGCGTGAGCGGTCCACGGCGGCCTTCATGCCCTGCTGGAGCGCGGTGCCCAGGGCGGTGGTGAGCGCCAGCCAGAGGGCCGTCCAGAGCGCCGCGTGCCGCCAGAGCAGCCACAGCACCGCGACCGCGCAGAGGATGCGCATCGTCCACGGATCCCAGACCCAGTCCGTCAGGATCCGGAGCGCCTGGGTGAGCCCCGACTCCTCGACCGCCCAGCGGTGCGTGGTCTCGGCGATGTCGCCGTCGAGGGTCATCAGGGGGTGCCAGCGGACCGCGACCAGCGCCAGCAGCAGCGCGGAGCACAGGGCGAAGGCGCCGGCCCAGCGGGCGGCGGGCCTGCGGTCTGACGGTCGGGGCGGGGAGTCGACGGACTGGGTATGCATACTGCGATACTCGCCGACGACCGGTGCATCAGGCCAATGCCGGACGACCCGTGAGCCCTCGCCGGGCAACACACGGACCAGGGGCCTCACATGGTGAGCAGCATGGCGACCATGGCGATCCCCATCGACAGCCGGCAGGCCCGCGCCAACTCCGGGCGGTCGCCGAGGTGTACGGCGGCGCCGCCCGCGGTGACGGGGACCAGCCGGACGCCGGTCAGCAGGACGTACCCGGTGAAGTAGAGCAGGAGCGTCCCCGTGAGGAGCGGGACGCCGGAGGTGCCGTGGCCGGGGGACGCGGCCATCGCGACCGCCATGTAGACCATGGCGGTGGCGCCGACGAGGTGGTGGAGGTGGTGCGCGCTCGCCCGCGCCGCCCACAGCGCGCGCAGCGCCGCCGCGGCGAACACGACCGCGTACAGCGGCCAGGTCCACGACGGCGGGGTGAACACCGCGGCGGGCACGGCCATCGCGGCCATGCCGAAGCCCATCAGCGCCTCGCCGCCCGCGGCCCGGCGCTGCTCCTCGACGTTGCTGCGCATGCGCAGCAGACAGTAGGCCCCGGTCGCCGCGCACAGCGCGACCAGCAGCCAGCCGGGCGAAGCCGGTAGGTGCACACGCCCTCCCCGCTCGACGGTGCCGGGCAGTCGCCCGCGGTCGGTCGGAGAATGCCCGTGCCATGCGGCGCGCACGCGAGCGCAAGGGTGTACACGGGGAGCATGCAGGGGAGCACGGCAGGTCAGGCGCTATGATTTACGAGTAAAACACCTGCTGAGGTTATGGGAATGAGCTTCGTCGCCGCCCTCCTCGTCACCGACCGGCGCGCGGGCGACCGGGTCGAGCGGGCCCTGGCGGCCGTGGAGCGCGCCCGTGAGCGCGCCGCCCGCCTGCTCGCCGAGCCACATGCCACCCCCGTCGCCCTGGCGGCCGCCCGCCGCTCTCTCGCCGCCGCGCTGGCCGACCTGCGGGCCACCCGTCGACGCCGCCTCCGGCGAGTGGTGGCGGCGCGCCCTGCCCCAGGAGCGGGTCGTGCTCGCCGAACAGTCCGGACACCGTACGCTCGCGGCGACCACCCGGCACCGGGCACCGCACCCGGACCACAGCACTACGGAGGGCGTACGGCCATGACGGCAGCCGAAGCGGCAGGGGCACGGGGCGCGCGGGACGACACGGTCGCCGCCGTCGTCCGGCAGTGGCAGGCCGTCCATCCCGGCCTCGACACCGGCCCCATGGAGATCATCGGCCGCATCAACCGCTGCGCCGCCCTCCTCCAGCAGGCCGAGGACGCCCCGCTGCGCCGGGCCGGGCTCAGCCGCCCCGAGTTCGACCTGCTCGGCGCGCTGCGCCGTACCGGCCATGAACTGACCCCGGGCGAGCTGGCCCGCGAGACCTTCTCCTCGGGCGCCGCCGTCACCAAGCGCCTCAAGCAGCTCACCGGGCGCGGCCTGGTGGAGCGCCGCGGCGATGCCCGCGACCGCCGGGTCTCCCATGTCCGCCTCACCGACGCCGGCCGCGACCTCGTCGACGGCATCCTGCCCGAGCAGCTCGCCTACGAGACCGCCGTACTGTCCGGCCTGGAGGCGCCGGGCCAGGACCAACTGGCCGCGCTGCTCAGTGAGTTGCTGATGCAACTTGAGGGGCGGACGGTGGCGGTGCGCGTCTGAGGGCTCTCTCGGAGCACGTCGTGTGCCGTGCGGCGGTGGGTGGAGCGGCGGTCGTCGATCCCGGTCCAGCGGTCGCCGTGGACAGCGCGGGTGATCCGCGGCTCGCGGCCGAAGTCGTGCGGGAAGCCGAGTGGCACCGCGCTCACCGCGTCCAGCCGGGCGACCGCGTCCGCGTCGAGCCGGGCGTCGACCGCGCCGAGATCGTCGGCGAGCCGGCTCTCCTTGGTGGCGGCGACGATCGGGACGACATTGCCGGGCCGGCCGAGCAGCGACGCCAGGGCCAGGCAAGGCGGCTCAGGCGCCTCAGTCCTCGTAGTCCGAGGCGTGGTACACGCCGAACACCGCGCCCTGCGGATCCCGCAGCACCGCGATCCTCGGCCCTTCGGGCACCGAGGTCGGCTCCATCAGGATCGTGCCGCCCGCCTCGGTCGCGGTGGCCGCGCTGTCGTCGACGTCCGCCACGGCGAAGTACGGCAGCCAGTGCGCCGGCACCTCGTGCGGGAACTTCTCGTCCATCGTCACCATGCCGCCGAAGTCGGCGCCCTCGATGCCCCACCGGGTGTAGTGCTCGGAGGCGTTGACGCTCCAGCCGAACAGCGTGGTGTAGAAGGCCACGGCCCGCTCGGGGGCGCGGGTCATGAGCTCCACCCAGCCCAGGGATCCGGGCGCGTTGAACACCCCCGCGCCCGGGAAGCTGCGGGCCTGCCACATCTGGAAGGCGGCCCCGCTCGGATCGAGGACCACCGCGAACCGGCCCACGTCGAAGACGTCCATCGGGCCGACCAGCACCGTCGCACCGGCCGCCTCTGCCTGCCCCGCGGCGGCGTCCGCGTCGGCCACCAGGAAGGACACGTTCCAGGCGACGGGCTGCGACTCCTGGTACAGCGGGCTCAGCGCGGCGACCGCCTTGTCGCCGAGGTGGGCCATCGTGTAGCCGCCCGCCTCCTGGCGCGGGTCCGTCTCGGGGCGCCAGCCGAAGAGCCGGGTGTAGAACCGCTTGGCGGCGTCGAGATCACTGGTCCCGAGCTCGGTCCAGCAGGGCCCACCGGTCACCGGCCTGTCGAGATTCATGGCGTTCCTTCCGAGAGGCAGATCCCTCCAGCACGCTAAGCCCCGCACCGGACCCGGGCCATCGGAAGGGACGCGCTAGGGGGTGTTTTGAAAGTCCCGCACAGCACCCACGGCGCCCGGCACGCACCCTCGCCGCACCGGCCAAA
>NZ_JAVRBF010001357.1:0-243 GCF_032436805.1 Streptomyces sp. P17
CGTCGCGCTAGCTCGTGACGAGCTTCAGCTTCTTGTCCAGCACGTCGAGGACGCGGCGCAGCTCGTGGCCGCGCTTCAAGACCAGCCCCGTCGTCGTCACCACGCTATAGGCGCCCTGCTTGCGGGCCAGCTTCGGCACCTTCTCGACGCGGTAGAGCGGGTACTCGGCGGTGCGCCGGAAATTCGAGAAGGTCGCCGTCTCGCGCGAGAAGTCGATCGCATAGTCGCGCCACTCGCCCGCGG
>NZ_JAVRBF010001358.1:0-243 GCF_032436805.1 Streptomyces sp. P17
GAGATGATGCGGGCGCAGTCGGTGCAGGTCCACACGTCGCCTGATGGCGTGAGGGTGCCGATGTGGCAGCGGTTGCATCGGGCGTGTCGGGGTGGGTCGTCGTCGCGGACGCCTCGGGTGGCTGCGCGGGTGTTGCGCCAGCAGCGGTCGATGCCCCACACCAGCTCGTCCCACTGGGGCAGGGTCTGGGCGAAGTTGAGCCAGGTGGTGAGCCATGCGCAGCAGCCTGCGACGGTGTCGGGC
>NZ_JAVRBF010001359.1:0-243 GCF_032436805.1 Streptomyces sp. P17
GATTGCTTGTGTTGGCGCGCGCGAGAAATCTCTCGGTGGCATCCTCAAGCGTCGAACCCGGCCTTCTATGCCCCCACTCATTGAAGAGCCATCGGGCGCACTCTGGCGCGACTTCAGGCACTTGTGCCAGCTTTAAAATGTCAATCATTGGCTGCCAGGTTTTTCATTGCATGGCTGCTTAGCGAATAACTTGAGCTATCGAACGTATAAACCAGTTCTTCCGAATACCCTTTTTTTGCAGCG
>NZ_JAVRBF010001360.1:0-243 GCF_032436805.1 Streptomyces sp. P17
GGACTGGCCGGGAGTTCAGTGGATGCCGACACGCTCGGCAGGGGCGGGGTAGGCGCATCAGCGCGACCCTGATAGCGGAAGCTCGACAGATCGAACGGGGTTGCCGACGCAGCGGCCGCCGCATCCTCCGACCCGTCCCACGCATCAGCCAGGCCCGCCAGCACAGCCTCCTCCGCCGTGTACCACGTCTCGGCGCGCATGATGTCGCGCCACTGGGCACGGGTTCCACTAGCGCGCTTCGCG
>NZ_JAVRBF010001361.1:0-243 GCF_032436805.1 Streptomyces sp. P17
AGAGTCTATTGCCAACCTTCTAAGCAACCTCTTCTAAGGAAAAGACATTAAAAATCCGTTCTAGTCTCAAAGATGATCCGTCAAAAGTAAAGCTCATCGTTATTACTCATCGAGAGCGTCGTTAGAACGCCTTTGTTGAAATGGAATGTTGTCAGCTTCTTCACTGCTATTGGTGTCGTCAAGAACATCAACATCAGGAGACAGTAACTCAGTAGCAGGGGGAGTATCTTTATCAACCGAATG
>NZ_JAVRBF010001362.1:0-243 GCF_032436805.1 Streptomyces sp. P17
GGATGTCGATGTCCGCGATATCGACTGCGATTTCTATGTCGTGTCTGGACACAAACTGTACGGGCCGACCGGAATCGGCGCCCTCTATGGCAAATACGAGCATCTTGCGGTCATGCCGCCCTTCAACGGCGGCGGCGAGATGATCCGCGAAGTCTCGCGCGATGCCGCGCCAAAGCCGATCGCCTGCACGATCGGCGGCGTTCCGGCCTCGAAACGGTGCGGCGGCTCGCCATAGGTGACGGC
>NZ_JAVRBF010001363.1:0-243 GCF_032436805.1 Streptomyces sp. P17
TGGCAGCAGCGCCGCATGGACAACTTCAACGCGCTGGTCAGCGGCATCCCGCAGTCGGAAGACCTGGTGAATGACGGCTGGACCGACATCATCGGCAACATGCTCGCGCTGATGCGCAAGGGCGGCAGCGAGAACATGGACCTCGCCACCACCATGCAGCTCGCCGATTTCAAGAAGATGGAGTCGATCCGCGCCTCGGCCGTCGTCGGGTCCTTCACGACGGAGGCGGCACGGGCGCGGATC
>NZ_JAVRBF010001364.1:0-243 GCF_032436805.1 Streptomyces sp. P17
CAAAGATTGGCTATCTAAGCCATCGGCCAGCAGAGGTGAGCGTGTGGAACGCGCGTGTTGTAAAATACGTTGGTAATAATCGAGCAATAATGGGAAGAAACTTGTGCGCAAAGATTTCATCATACACCTCCAAACATATTGATAAATCTAAATAAACTTGCCATTTCCCCAAAGGCAATCACCCTCCAGAAGAAAATAAATGGAGGGCTTATTGTTCCTTAAGGGCACTATCCCTCGCGGCTT
>NZ_JAVRBF010001365.1:0-243 GCF_032436805.1 Streptomyces sp. P17
AGATGTTGCCAATGAAGTGGATCATCTAGGCGCCAAGCATCGATATCAAACTCTTCGATCCAGTAACGGGCAATATGCAGCAAGTACTCCTTCACTTCAGGATTTGCCGTATTTAATTTTGGCATATGAGGAGTGAAGGCAAAAACATCATAACTGATTTTATTCGCATGTTCAAAATCTTTCGTCTCGGTATAGGTGACTGGAAATTCATTGACATGGAACCAATCGGCATATTGGGAGTTT
>NZ_JAVRBF010001366.1:0-243 GCF_032436805.1 Streptomyces sp. P17
GGAGGTCGCGGGGAAAACCGCGAGTTTCAAAGTCAGACTGCTCCAGGTCGCAGCGCCGAAATTGCCTGAAATCGATGCCGAATTCGCGAAAAGCCTGGGTGTGGCCTTCGGCACCTCGACCTGGGTCACGTCGAGCAGTGCCTGCATGACCTGATCCTTGACGCGGTTTCTGAGGCGCGCCTTGACCTCGCGCTCAAGATTGGCCTTGACTTCGGCGCGCATCTTGTCGAGATCGCCGTCGGC
>NZ_JAVRBF010001367.1:0-243 GCF_032436805.1 Streptomyces sp. P17
GTCGCATGCACGACGCCAAGGTGAGGCTGAATGCGGCTCGCAAGAGCGGCGATTCCTCCGAGATCGCCGCCGCGGAGAAGGCATATCAGCGTTGGTTTGCGACAAGCGGCCAGATTTACACATGACCACCCGGGGCGAGATGCGCCGGACAAAACATGAGGGAGACGAGATGTCCAACCCCGCAAGCAATGCCGTGCCTGATGAGCAGGTCGAAGCGACCAACCAGCCGCACCCCCCAGACTC
>NZ_JAVRBF010001368.1:0-243 GCF_032436805.1 Streptomyces sp. P17
CGCCAGCGCCTGGTCGACGCCGCCGCGCGCGACAAGCTCACGGTGCGCCAGCTAGCGCAGCGCGTCGGCGGCTATGGCGGCCGCTCTTGCTGGCATTGGTTTCCGGGATCGGCGGCAACTGGCCGTCAGGATCGAAGCCGGACGCGTCGGTGCCGAGCTGCACGGAGAGCGAGGCAATCGCCGAGTCGTAGTGCACCATGCTGTCGAGCTTCGCGCGCTTCTCCTTCGCTTCCTCGACACTGT
>NZ_JAVRBF010001369.1:0-243 GCF_032436805.1 Streptomyces sp. P17
GCCGGTGGCAGGATGCCAGAGCTTCACCTTGCCGTCCTGGCCGCCGGCACCCTCGCACACGAAGCCTCGCTCGGCCACGCCTGGGTCGAGCATCTGGCCTGGCGCCCGGCGGGCGACCAGCTCTTCGCCGCTGCGGGAAAAAAACTCGTGGAACTCAAACCCGACTGTTCGATTGTGCACACTTTCCCGGACGCCCCAAAGACGATCTCCGCCCTCGCCTGGCGACCCGACGGTACCGCGTGC
>NZ_JAVRBF010000231.1:0-705 GCF_032436805.1 Streptomyces sp. P17
TGGCTGATGAAAATGGTGAATGGCTGCGTGGGGACATTCTCGGCGTGCTGTGTGCGCAGGCCATGAATATGCAAGCGCTGGCGGTGCCAGTCAGCTGTAATACGGTGATCGAGTCGATTCCACAATTTAGTCAGGTATCGCGCACTCGTATTGGCTCACCGTATGTCATTGCTGAATTTGCTGAGTTGGCGAAGCATTATGATTCTATCTCCGGATTTGAAGCCAATGGCGGTTATCTGCTAGGTTCTGATGTGCAAATCAATGGCAAAGCACTGAAAGCGCTACCAACACGTGACGCGGTATTACCCTTTATTATGTTGCTGTCTGCAGCGAAAGAGTCGGGTATTACGGCATTAGTAGAAGCCCTGCCTAAACGTTACACTCATAGCGACCGTATTCAAAACTTTGCCACTGAGAAGAGCGTTGCGATTGTGCAAGCAGGCGCAAAAAACGCCCAAGCACTTAGCGAGCAAGTTGGCTTTACTGGCCTTACGGTTCAGGCAGTGGATATCACTGATGGGTTGCGTATTACTTTATCGGATAACTCGATTTTCCATTTGCGACCATCGGGCAACGCCCCTGAACTGCGTTGCTATGCCGAGGCTCAGAGTTATGATCAGGCGCAGGCTATCGTCAATCAAGTGCTTGCGAAAGTGCAACAGTTGTAGAAGGTAGCTGGAACTTACAACTAGGTAATAAGAATCA
>NZ_JAVRBF010001370.1:0-243 GCF_032436805.1 Streptomyces sp. P17
GGCGCGGGCACAGTAATGTTGCACTTCTGATCCTTGGCCGTCTGCCTGGCCTTCTCCAAGCACGCGGAAATCTCCCCGCCGCTGGCCTCATAGAACCCGGCCCCCCATTGCATCTTTTTGACGCCGATAGGATCCACAGAGTTGATCATGGCATATGCCGCGTTGATGCGGTCGTTACCCATGACAAGGCTTGCAACATGGCTGTCTGCCGGGAAGGGCAAAAAGCGCGGCAAGAACGCCAGC
>NZ_JAVRBF010001371.1:0-243 GCF_032436805.1 Streptomyces sp. P17
TAATTACTCTACTAATCAGAGTTCTGTTGGTATTTGTCTGTACTTTCCTCCTTGGGGCCAGATGATGTGCGAAACCAACAGCAAGCCGGTTCTCTTGTCGTTACCTGCTAGATGAGAGAACCGGCAGGAACTTTTTCGATTATTTAATTGCCCTGTCCTCGTAAGTCTTGGAGACAAACCAAGCTGACAGGAAGCGAGGCCGAGATATGTACGGCTACCCAGATACGGTTGCGGATTGGTCCC
>NZ_JAVRBF010001372.1:0-243 GCF_032436805.1 Streptomyces sp. P17
TCTCGAGCAGCGCGCGCGCTACGTTCGAGGTCACCGCGACGACCAGCACGGCATGAAAGTGGTGAGAAAGCTGCTCGGCGCTCGCTTCGTCGACGAAGTGCTCTTCCCAGCCTGGTTAGCGCCCGTAACTCTGGTCTCGACCGCTCTCGCGGCACGCAGCGTGCTCGCTCCGTCATACCCCAAGCGAGTGACCTCGCTCGACGCCCGGTGGCAGACGCGTATCGGCTGGCTCATCGACCAGAG
>NZ_JAVRBF010001373.1:0-243 GCF_032436805.1 Streptomyces sp. P17
GCTGCGAACCTCCAGGCACGCGTCGAGCATGATCTGGAGGCGGGGTCGCGGCGCTGGTGCATGCTGGTTCTCGCGCAAACGGCGCACGATGTTCTCGACGCCGATGACGGCGTCATCCACCACAACGCCGATTGCGATGGCGAGGCCGCCCAGCGTCATCGTGTTGAGCGTGTAGCCGAGCCAGGCGAGCACAATCACGGCGGCCAGAAGCGACAGTGGAATGGTGACCGAGGAAATCGCCGC
>NZ_JAVRBF010001374.1:0-243 GCF_032436805.1 Streptomyces sp. P17
GCAAGAGCCGAATATGTGAAAGGCGTACCCAGTGCCAGCTTAACCGTGTCAGCCTTGGTCAGATACATAAGCGGGGTTTGAATTTCCAAACCTTCACCAGCTCGCGAGTTGTACCCAAGAGCCGAGTTTATCGAGTCTTGCATATCGTTTATGAAACCCGGCCGGCAATCGCGCTGTTTGCGAGGGAATTGCAAACATTGTCACTGGTGTATGCGGAATGGACAATGCCAATTATCCCGATTG
>NZ_JAVRBF010001375.1:0-243 GCF_032436805.1 Streptomyces sp. P17
CCTCGCGCAGCAATTCCATCACGGCGGTCAGCTCTTGCAGGCTGGCCTCGCGGCCGCGCAGCAGGATCGGGTCGTCGGGGCTTTCGACCAGATTGCCAAGCGCTTGGGCCAGCGCCTGCGGCGCGACCGGCTGGAGCCGCGCGTACCGCCGGACCATCGCCGGACCCGGGTCCTCCACGCCGTGGTTGGGCCAGCCCGCCAGCGCCCGCGAGGCCACTGCGGTGAGGGTCAGGGACGGGTTCA
>NZ_JAVRBF010001376.1:0-242 GCF_032436805.1 Streptomyces sp. P17
GGCCGAACGAGTACGTCAGCTGGGTATAGAAGGAACCTTGGCCGGGGACTGTGTCATGCTACACGGCTCTCAATCCGTTTTTACTGTGGACCATTGGGATGGCGAACTCAGACAGCGTTTATTAAATAACGAAATTTACTTAACGGCACCGTTAGCTGGTAGTACCGATAAACCTTTAGTAAAAGATGCGGCAGAAGCCTTTGAGTCAAGTCTGTTACAACCTTACGGAAACTGGCTGCAGG
>NZ_JAVRBF010001377.1:0-242 GCF_032436805.1 Streptomyces sp. P17
GGCGACGCAGCGGTCACGCAGGCGCTCGATGCCGTCGAGGTGGTGCGCAGCTTCAACGGCCCGACGAACCTGACCCACCAGATCGCCCATGCGAGCTATATCACGCCCGACGACGTCAAGCGGTTCGCGCAGCTCGGCGTGATCGCCGACCTGTCGCCGATCATCTGGTACCCGACCTTCTTCCTCGAAGGCCACAAGGTCGCCATGGGGAAGGAGCGCGCCGAGCGTTTCTGGCCCAATCG
>NZ_JAVRBF010000096.1:0-20897 GCF_032436805.1 Streptomyces sp. P17
GCCTCCGCTGCGGCTGATGCTGTACGCCTCAGTCCGTGGCCATGTCCTCCGGCATCGAGCGGGCCAGTCCGGCCAGGGTGGCCAGGGCCGAGGCGAGTTTCTCCGGGCGCGGTGTTGCGAGGCCCAGGCGGATCGCGTTCGGGGCGTGGGCGTCGCCGACCGTGAACGCCGCGGCGGGCGGGACGCCGATGCCGTAGCGCGCGGCCGCGGCGACGAAGGTGTCGGCGCGCCATTGCTTCGGCAGGCGCCACCAGCAGTGGTAGGAGCGCGGGTCCGTGCGCAGGGAGAACCCGGACAGATGCCGGGCCGCGAGCTCCTGGCGTACGGCCGCGTCCTTCTGCTTGGCCCGCACCAGCCGTCGTACGACGCCCTCGCGCTGCCAGCGGGCGGCGGCCTCCAGGTTGAAGTGCTGGGCGGTCCAGCCGCCGGAGCGCAGGGCGGCGGCGAGGTCGCCGAGCAGGGGCGCGGGGGCCACGACGAAACCGAGGGAGAGGCCGGGGGCGAGGCGCTTGGAGAGACTGTCGACGAGAACCGTCCGCTCCGGCACCAGGGCGGCCAGCGGGGGCAGTTCGTCGTGCAGGAAGGCCCAGATCGTGTCCTCGATCAGGGGGAGGTCCAGGCGTCCGAGGACCTCGGCCAGCCGTTCCGCGCGGGGTGCGGGCATGGTGAGGGACAGCGGGTTGTGCAGAACGGGCTGGGCGTAGACGGCGTGCAGGGGTCCTGTTCGGTGGGCCTCCTCCACGGAATCCGGGACGAGTCCGTCGTCGTCCATGGCGAGCGGGACGAGGGTGATGCCGAGCCGCCCCGCGATGGCCCTGACCACGGGGTACGTCAGCTCCTCGACGCCGAGCCGGGCGCCCGGCGGGACCAGGGCGGCGAACACGGCGGAGAGCGCCTGGCGGCCGTTCCCGGCGAACAGCACCCGCGCCGGGTCGGGGCGCCAGCCGCCCCGGGTGAGCAGATCGGCGGCCGCCTCCCGTACGGCCGGATCACCGGCGGGGCCGACCGGGCGCAGCGCCTCCTGGAGGACGTCGGTGCGCAGCAGGCCCTCCAGGCTGCCCGCGAGGAGCGCGGACTGCTCGGGCACGACCGGGTAGGTGAACTCCAGGTCGATCCGGCTGCCCGCGGGTTCGCCGAGGGCGGGCGGGTCGGTGGGGGCGGCGGCACGGACGAAGGTGCCGCGGCCGACCTCGCCGACGGTCAGGCCGCGGCGGCCGAGTTCCTGGTAGACGCGGGTGGCGGTGGAGTTGGCGATGCCGTAGCGGCGGGCGAAGGCACGCTGCGGGGGAAGCCGGTCGCCCGGCTTGAGCGCGCCCGATCTGATCTCCGCCGCCACCTGGTCGGCGACGCTCCGGTAGTCCCGCACGATCACTTCCCTCCGGTGGTCTCCCACCCAACCACAGGATTGCACCGAGGGCAATATCGCCATTGCGCCGAGGCAATACGGCTTCCTATGCTCGGTGCATTGCCTTTGCGGGTCTGCGAACGGGGAGTGGTCATGGTCGATCCGAGCGGGGCCCTCGGTGTGTTCGTCATCGCCCTCGGCATGGTGCTCACCCCGGGCCCGAACATGCTGTATCTCGTCTCCCGCAGCATCACCCAGGGCAGACGCGCCGGAGTGATCTCCCTCGGCGGAGTCGCGGTCGGCTTCCTCGTCTATCTGACGGCCGCGAACCTCGGCCTGTCGGTCGTCTTCCTCGCGGTGCCCGAGCTGTACGTCGCCGTGAAGCTGGCCGGCGCCTGCTACCTCGGCCTGCTCGCCTGGAGCGCGCTGAAGCCGGGCGGGATCTCGGTGTTCGCGCCGAAGGACATACCGCCGGACTCACCACGCCGCCTCTTCACCATGGGCCTGGTGACGAATCTGCTCAACCCTAAGATCGCCATCATGTACCTGTCCCTGATCCCCCAGTTCATCGATCTGGAGGCGGGCCATGTGCTGCTCCAGGGCCTGCTGCTGGGCTCGGTGCAGATCGTGGTCGCCGTCACGGTCAACCTCTCCATCGTGCTGGCGGCCGGGACCATCGCCGTGTTCCTCGCCCGCCGTCCGGGCTGGCTGAGGGTGCAGCGCTATGTGATGGGCACGGTGCTCGGGGGGCTCGCGGTGTCCCTGGCCGTGGACACCTCCGGCCCGGCGAAGGCGAGCTGACGGCGCCACAGTCGTCCCGTCCGGCACCGGCGCCCCAACTTCGGGAAATCCACGCCGCGACGGGAACCCGCCCCCGCCCCCGCTCGTCCAACACGCGAGCTGTCGGAGAGTCACCACGGTGCGGTGTCGGCCTCGCTGCTGGCTGCGAACGCTGACCCACCCTCTCCGCCGCGCCGCGGCCGACAGCCACTCCGCCATCGGCGCGCCCCCCTCCAACAGCGCCGATGGCGGACCCCCATTCCCGGGCCCGCGCCCTTTGCCGCGTTACTGTGCACTCCCTTGACTGGCAGAAACTTCCCGGATATTGGTGACTCCTCGGAAGTTTCTTTCAGCGGAACCCCTCTGAAGTCCCTTCAGCGGATCACCTCCGGAAGGAGCGCACGTTGCCCTCCAGACGCACCGTCCTCGCCGCCACCGCGGGAGTCGCCGCAACCCTCGCCATGGGCGGGACCGCATACGCGGACGACAAGAAGCTCCGCTCCCTCATCTCCCGTATGACGCTTGAGGAGAAGGTCGGCCAGCTCTTCGTGATGCGGGTCTACGGCCACTCCGCCACCGCCCCCGACCAGGCCGACATCGACGCCAACCTCAAGGAGATCGGCGTCCGCACGGCCGCCGAGCTGATCGCCAAGTACCGCGTGGGCGGCATCATCTACTTCGCCTGGGCGCACAACACCCGTGATCCGCACCAGATCGCCGACCTGTCCAACGGCATCCAGAAGGCGTCCCTGGACCTCCCGCGCGGACTCCCGGTCCTGGTCTCCACCGACCAGGAGCACGGCATAGTCGCCCGCGTGGGCAGGCCCGCCACCCTCTTCCCGGGCGCGATGGCCATCGGCGCGAGCGGCTCGCGCGCCGACGCCCGCACCCTCGGCCGGATCGCCGGAAAGGAACTGCGCGCCCTCGGCATCCGGCAGGACTACGCGCCCGTCGCCGATGTGAACGTCAACCCGGCCAACCCGGTCATCGGCGTGCGCTCCTTCGGCTCCGACCCGGACGCGGTGTCCCGGCTGGTCGCCGCAGAGGTCGTCGGCTACCAGCACTCCTCGGTCGCGGCGACGGCCAAGCACTTCCCCGGGCACGGCGACACGGCCGTCGACAGCCACTACGGCTTCCCGGTCATCACCCACACCCGCGCACAGTGGGACGAGCTCGACGCGCCCCCGTTCCGGGCGGCGATCGAGGCGGGCATCGACTCGGTCATGACCGCGCACATCATGGTCCCGGCGCTCGACGACTCCGGCGACCCGGCCACCCTCTCCCGCCCGATCCTGACCGGCATCCTGCGCGAGGAGCTGGGCTACGACGGGGTCGTGGTCACCGACTCGCTGGGCATGGAGGGCGTCCGCACGAAGTACGGCGACGACCGGGTCCCGGTGCTGGCGCTGAAGGCGGGCGTCGACCAGTTGCTGAACCCACCGAACCTGGCCGTCGCCTGGAACGCCGTACTGAAGGCGGTACAGGACGGCGAGCTGACCGAGGCCCGGCTCGACGAGTCGATCCTGCGGGTGCTGCGGCTGAAGGCGAAGCTGGGGCTCTTCGGCGACCCGTACGTCGGCCACCGCGGCGTCGACCGCACGGTCGGGATCCCCTCCCACCTGGCGGCGGCGGACCGTATCGCCGATCGGACCACAACCCTGCTGGTGAACGAGGGGGGCCTGCTCCCGCTGTCCCCGGCCGAGGTGCCCAAGCTCCTGGTGGTGGGCGCCGACCCCGCGTCCCCGTCCGGCACCACGGGCCCCCCGACGGGCGTCCTCGCCACGGCATTCACCGAACTCGGCTTCACGGCGACGCCCCTGTCCACGGGCACGGCCCCCTCGGCGGCAACGATCGCGCGAGCGGTGGCGGCGGCGCAGGACGCGGACGCGGTGGTCGTGGGGACGTACAACGTGACGGCGACGAGCGCGCAGAAGAACCTGGTGGCGCAACTCCTGGCGACCGGCAAGCCGGTGGTGGCGGTGGCGATCCGCAACCCGTACGACGTGGCTCACCTCCCGGCCGTCCGGGGTTATGTGGCGTCGTACTCCTGGACCGATGTCGAACTGCGGGCGGCGGCACGGGTGATCGCGGGTGCGGTGGCGCCGAGCGGTCGGCTTCCGGTGCCGGTGCAGCGGGCGGACGATCCGGGCCGGGTGCTGTATCCGGTCGGGCACGGGCTGTCGTACCCGGCGTAGCGCCGGTACGCCACGCCCCCGGCGCACCACCCCCATTGGGCCCAAAGCACCCCGTACGTCTGGCGTGCGCCCGCTGCGGCGGGCCACGCTGGGGCAGGGGGATGCGATGCGCGAGAGTTGGGCTGTGGGGGCGGCGGTGCTGGCGGCCGTGCTGTGGATGACGGGGTGCCAGTCGGACGGTGCGCCGGAGAAGGAGGCACGCCTGGGCGAGGCCGAGTCGGCGTCACCGACGCAGCCCCGCCCGTCCGGCTACGGCACGGTGTTCCTCGGGGTCGACGAGTGCAGTTCCTTCGGGACGACCAGCTTCACCGAGGTGCCGTGCGGCGGGGAACGGGCGGCGGCACGGGTGGTGGCCCGCCACGACGGCGCGGTGGACGACGGCCCCCCGTGCCCGGCCACCACGGACTTCGTCCTGCACATCAGCGAGCAGAGCCCCTCGGACGAGGACGGCGACGGCGCGGTCCCCCAGGGCTACGCCTGCATGCGCAACCTCACCCCACCCCACCCCGGCGACCCGGGCGGCGGAGGCGGCCCCCGCACGATCGTCGGCGACTGCGTCTACGACTCGGGCGGCCGCCAGGTCCGAGAGACGTCCTGCGACGGCAAGGCGGCGAAGAAGCCGCAGTACAAGGTGGTCAAGGCGGTGGCGAAGCGAGCCGAATGCCCGCCGTCGACGGCCCTGTACGTCCAACTGGGCGGCGACCGCCCGGTGGGCTGCGCCCGGCCGGTGTGAGGCAGACCCAGCTGCCGACATCACGCATGGCGTACGGCTGGACACCACAGGCGGGAACGCGGTGGCCGCCACCAGGATGAGGGTCGCTCGGCCCGCCGTCGGCGTTTGAGAAGCCAGTGCAGGAGTAGCTGCCGGACCTGAGCTTGGGTGTGTCGAGTTCGACGATGCCGGCCCTGTCCCGCTCGCGGGGGCGATAGGCCGTTGCACGGCGCGCATGCCCCAGTCAGGCAAGGCTGGCTGGATCGTCACCCAGGCCAACCGGTCGCTCATCTGCGGCAGCGACGTCCCTGTGAAGCTCTCCGACGCGGAATGGTCGATGGAGGCGGGCGGCTGGCAGGTGCAGTTGGGGACCTGGTGCGGTCACGACACGCCGCTGACCGGCAACCTCCATGTGCCCGCGCTCACAGCTGCGCAGACCGCTCCGAAGCCGACCCGATACTCCCACTGGGCCAGCTGACGCCATGACGGCGGACCCGCTGGTGGGTCCGCCGTCATGGTTGTCAGGCTGTGTCACGGACGCAACGTCCGCTCCACCCCCCGCTTGTCGAGCTTCGCGTCGAACCTCGCCAGCGGCTTCGCCGAAGACGGGTTCGCCTGGACCGTGGCCGAGGCGACGCCCGCCCACTCCAGGATCTTCGCCGTCGCGAGGGCCTTCTCGGAATCCACCAGGCCCGCTACCCGCGCGCCGTGGTTCGCGCCCGGTGCCGTGAAGACGTACGAGTCACGCGCGCTCTTGCCGAGGCGGAAGGGTTCCGCGCCCCAGGGGTCGTTCTCGCCGTAGACGAAAAGCATCTGCCTGGCGTTGTGGCGGACCCAGTTGTCCACGTCGCGCATGGCGTTCGACTGGAACGTCATCGGGATCGAGCGTGGCACGAAGTACCGCGGCGGCAGGTAGCCGTAGCGGATGTACCGCTTCTCGATGTGCGGGAAGACGATCGTCGGGGCGCCGAGCTGGGTGCCCGCCTGGTAGTAGTACGGCGTGTACGGCTCCAGGCCCTGGTCCGTGTAGAAGGAGAAGCCCGCGATCGTGTCGATCGAGGTCCAGATCTCCTCGTCCGTAGCGTTCTTCGCGTCCGCGGGAATCGTGCCGCAGTCCGAGAGCAGGCTGTACTGCCAGAAGCCCCAGACGTAGTCGAGCACCGTCGCCTCGTACGCCTTGTCCAGGCTGCCCACCGTGTTGAACGTGTAGCCGTTCTCGGCCGCGTACGCCGCGTACCGCTGCTCCAGCGGCTCCCGGCGCACCAGCGCCTCGCGCTGGACCCCGTTCAGGCGGTCCCGGCACTCCTTGGTGCCGACGGTGGCGAAGAACTCGTCGTACGCCGAGTCCTCCTTGTTCACCACGTCGTTGGGGGCGACGTAGGCCACGACGCCGTCCATGTCGCGCGGGTAGAAGCGCTCGTAGTACGTGGCGGTCATGCCGCCCTTCGAGCCACCCGTCGACAGCCACTTCTTGTCATAGATCGGCTTGAGCGCCTTGAAGATACGGTGCTGGTCGCTCGCCGCCTGCCAGATGTCCAGCTTCGTCCAGTCGGCCGGGGCCGGCCGGGACGGCGTGAAGTAGCGGTACTCCATGGAGATCTGGTTGCCGTCCACGATCTGCGTCGGCTCGCGCCGGCTCGGGGTCGTGGAGACGTTGTAGCCGCCGGTGTAGAAGACCGTCGGCCGGCTGACGCCCTTGTGCAGCACGGTGATCCGCTGCTGGAACGTGCCCTTGGACGGCTGCCGGTGGTCGACCGGCTGGGTGTAGTTGAGGACGAAGAACCGGTAGCCGGTGTACGGCTTCTCCTCGACCAGGCTCATGCCCGGTATCGAGAGCAGCCGGTCCTTGATGTCGGTGGTGGCCTCCGGCTGGGCGGCGGTGGCCGCCCCTGCCGTGCTCAACGTGCCTATGAGCACCGTGAGCGCCAGCAGCCATCTGAGCGCCTTGCGCATGCACCCTCCCCTGTGAGTCAGATGTGCGCCCGGAAGCTATCGGAGCAACTGACGCTCACACCAGAGGAGTTACCGAAACAAAACCGGTCACAGGAAGAATCGGCGGGAAGAAGCAGCAGGATTATTCAGTCAGCACAGGATCCAGCTCAGTCAGCACAGGATCCAGCCCGACGCGACCGATCCGCCGCCCACCCGGCCCGTCACCTTCACACACCTGTGCCCCGCGTACACCGACACCGTCAGCGTCTTGCGCCGGTGCTTGCCCTGGTAGGGGACCGGACGGTGGCCGCGCGCCTGCACACTGACCGCCATCGTCCGCCTCGGTCCCGGGTTCTTGGCGACGGTGAAGGCGCACACCGTGCCCCCGCTCCGGTAGACCTGCACGGACCCCGTGGAGAACGGCACCGTCCGGACCTTGCGCCCCGGACACGACATCCCGGCGGCCTGCGCCTCCCCCGGCGCCGCGACGGCCAGCAGCCCGGACGCGGTCAGCACCGCAAGGCCGACCCCCAGCCGTCGGCGTATCGCACCACTGTCCACTGTGTCGTCCTCCCCGAACCCCGGCGATGAGCGTACTGGTGTACGGACGCCAGGCGTACGCCGGACGGTTGCGTGCCGACCGTCACGCGAGCTCTGCGCCGACCGGTTCACCGACGAAAGTCCGCCACAGTTCGGCGTACCGTCCGCCGAGCGCCAGCAGTTCGTCGTGGGTGCCGTCCTCGGCGACCCGGCCGTGGGCCATGACCACGACCCGGTCCGCGCGGGCGGCCGTCGTGAGGCGGTGGGCGACCACCAGGGTCGTACGGCGGCCTGCCACGCGGTCCGTCGCCTGGTTGACCTGCGCCTCCGTCGCCAGGTCCAGGGCGGCCGTGGCCTCGTCGAGGAGCAGGATGTCGGGGTCGACGAGTTCGGCGCGGGCGAGCGCGATCAGCTGGCGCTGGCCCGCCGAGAGGTTGCGGCCGCGCTCGGCGACCTCGTGCAGATAGCCGCCGTCGAGCGTCGCGATCATCTCGTGGGCGCCCACCGCACGGGCGGCGGCCTCCACCTCGGCGTCCGTCGCCTCGGGGCGGCCGTAGGCGATGGCGTCGCGGACGGTGCCCTGGAAGAGGTACGCCTCCTGCGGGACGACGCCGAGCCGGTGCCGGTACGCCGTCATGTCCAGGGCGCGCAGATCCATGCCGTCGACGGTGACCCGGCCGCCGGTCGGGTCGTAGAAGCGGGCGACCAGCTTGACGAGCGTCGACTTGCCCGCGCCCGTCTCGCCGACGAAGGCGACCGTCTGGCCCGCGGGGATGCGCAGGTCGACCTCGCTGAGGGCCTCTTCGTCGCCGCCGTACGCGAAGTGCACGTTCTCGAAGGCGATCTCCCCGCGCAGCGAGAGCACATCGAGCGGCTCGTCGGCCGACTTCGTGGACGTCGGCTCCTGGAGCAGCTCCTGGATGCGGCCGAGCGAGACGCTCGCCTGCTGGTAGCCGTCGAAGACCTGGGAGAGCTGCTGGACCGGGGCGAAGAACAGGTCGATGTAGAGCAGGTACGCCACCAGCGCGCCGGTCGTCAGCGTCGCCGCGTCGATCCGGCCCGCGCCCACGATCAGCACCGCCGCCACGGCCGCCGACGACAGGAACTGGACGAAGGGGAAGTAGATCGAGATCAGCCACTGGCCCCGGATGCGGGCCTGGCGGTAGCTGTCGCTGCGCTCCGCGAACCGCGCGCCGCCGTCCCGCTCGCGCCGGAAGGCCTGCACGATCCGGAGGCCGGAAACCGACTCCTGGAGATCGGCGTTGACCACCGACACCCGCTCACGGGCCAGTTCGTACGCCTTCACGCTCGCCCGGCGGAAGAAGAACGTGGCGACGATCAGCGGCGGCAGGGTCGCGAAGACGACCAGCGCCAGCTCCAGGTCGATCACCAGCAGGGCGACCATGATGCCGAAGAAGGTGACGACCGAGACGAAGGCGGTGACCAGACCGGTCTGGAGGAAGGTCGACAGGGCGTCGACGTCCGTCGTCATCCGGGTCATGATCCGGCCGGTCAACTCCCGCTCGTAGTAGTCGAGTCCGAGCCGCTGGAGCTGGGCGAAGATCTTCAGGCGGAGGGCATAGAGGACCCTCTCCCCCGTCCGCCCGGTCATCAAGGTCTCCCCGACCTGCGCCGCCCACTGCACGCTCACCGCGAGCAGCGCGAGCAGGGAGGCCGCCCAGACCGCGCCGAGGGCGAGCTCGGAGACTCCGCTGTCGATGCCGTGCCGGATCAGGACGGGGAGGAGAAGGCCGGTGCCCGCGTCCACGGCGACCAGGGCAAGGCTGGCCAGCAGAGGCAGCCCGAAGCCGCGCAGCAGCCGGCGCAGGCCGTAGGACTCCTCCGGGGTGACGGCTTGGGCCTCGTCGACGTCGGGGGCGTCGGTCGCCGGAGGCAGCGCCTCGACCTGGGCGAGGAGTTCCGGGGTGGCCGGGGCGCCGTCCATCGCGGTGTCGCGCGGGGTGCGCTCGCCCGCCCACAGCCGGGGCGTGACCCCGCTCTCGGCGTCGAACTCGGCGTCCAGTTCGGCCCGTACGGAGGTGTCCTCGTCCTGCGGTGCGGCGGGCGGGGTGTGTCCTGGCGAGACGCCGCCCAGCTCGTCGGGGTCGGTGAGCAGCCGCCGGTACAGGGCCGAGCGCTCCTGGAGCTCCTCGTGGGTGCCGAGGTCGGCGAGCCGGCCGCCGTCGAGGACGGCGATGCGGTCGGCGAGGTTCAGGGTGGAGCGGCGGTGGGCGATCAGAAGGGTCGTGCGGCCCTCCATGACCTGGGCGAGGGCCTCGTGGATCTCGTGTTCCACGCGGGCGTCCACGGCGGAGGTGGCGTCGTCGAGGACCAGCAGGCGCGGGTCGGTGAGGATCGCGCGGGCGAGGGCGACGCGCTGGCGCTGGCCGCCGGAGAGGGTGAGGCCGTGTTCGCCGACCTTGGTGTCGTAGCCGTCGGGCAGCCCGGCGATGAAACGGTCCGCCTGGGCGGCGCGGGCGGCCTGCTCGATCTGTTCCTGGGTGGCGTCGGGGCGGCCGTAGGCGATGTTGTCGCGGACCGTGTCGGAGAAGAGGAAGGAGTCCTCGGGGACGAGCCCGATCGCGGCCCGGAGCGAATCGAGGGTGAGCTCGCGGACGTCGTGGCCGCCGATGAGGACGGCGCCGTGGGTGACGTCGTAGAAGCGGGGCAGCAACAAGGACACGGTCGACTTGCCGGATCCCGAGGAGCCGACGACGGCGAGGGTCTCGCCGGGGCGGATCTCGAAGCTGAGCCCGTCCAGCACCGGGCGGCCGTCCTCGTAGCCGAAGGAGACGTCGTCGAACTCGACCGTCGCCGGGGCGTCGGCGGGGAGTTCCTTGGTGCCGTCCTTCATGGACGGCTCGGTGTCGATCAGCTCAAGCACCCGCTCGGTACCGGCGCGGGCCTGCTGGCCGACGGTGAGGACCATGGCGAGCATCCGGACCGGGCCGACGAGCTGGGCGAGATAGGTCGAGAAGGCGACGAAGGTGCCGAGGGTGATGTGCCCGCGTACGGCGAGCCAGCCGCCGAGGGCGAGCATGGCGACCTGGCCGAGGGCGGGGACGGCCTGGAGCGCGGGGGTGTACTTGGAGTTGAACCGGATGGTGCGCAGCCGTCCGGCGAAGAGCCGCCGGCTGACGTCCCTGAGCTTGCCGGTCTCCTGCTCCTCCTGCCCGAAGCCCTTGACCACACGGACACCGCTGACGGCACCGTCGACGACGCCCGCGACGGCCGCCGCCTGGGCCTGGGCGTACCAGGTGGCGGGGTGCAGCTTGGTGCGGCTGCGCCTGGCGATCCACCACAGGGCGGGGGCGACGGCGAGCGCGACGGCGGTCAGCGGCAGGGACAGCCAGGCCATGACGACCAGGGATATGACGAACAGGGCGAAGTTCCCGATGGTCATCGGGAGCATGAAGAGCAGCCCCTGGATCAGCTGGAGATCACTGGTCGCCCGCCCGACGACCTGCCCGGTGGACAGTTCGTCCTGCCGCCGCCCGTCGAGCCGGGTGATGGTCCCGTACATCTCGGTGCGGAGATCGTGCTGGACGTCGAGGGCGAGGCGGCCGCCGTAGTAGCGCCGGACGTAAGTGAGCACGTAGACGATCACGGCCGAGGCGATGAGCAGCCCGGCCCACATCGCCATGCCTCGGCTCTTGTCGCCGATCACGTCATCGATGATCACCTTGGTGATCAACGGCACCAGCGCCATGACGGCCATACCGACCAGGGAGGACCCGAGGGCAAGGACGACGTCCTTCGGGTAGCGCCAGGCGTACCCCCACAGTCTCCGCGCCCATCCCTGCCGCGCTGCCACGTCCGGCCTCCCCGAGTGATCGTCCACGGACATCACCAACGTGTTCCGGCCCGATTTTCATCCCGGATGAGCATGAGCGCCCAGTACGCCTGAGTAGCAGGTCCCTGCCACCCGGGTCCCCGGCCCGGCTTTGATCATCGGCATGAAGAAGAGCACCGTGCTCATCACCGTCGCCGTCGTCCTCGTGGCGCTGTTCGCGCTGCTGGCCAAGGGGTGCGAGGCGATGGCGGGCGGCCCGGTGGGCACGACCGACGAGTTCCGCGCGCACGTACGGGCGACAACGGCGACGGGACCGTCGACGAGTACGAGAAGCCGTCCTGGTGACGGTCATCGGGGCGCCGGACGGCGGCGAGGTCAGGCGGCGGGTGGTCTCCACGCCGTCGGTACCCGCGCCGAGCTGGAGGTCCATCAGGACGACGTCCGGCGCGACCTTCGCCGCCAGCGCCAGAGCGCGATCACCCAGGGGGCGCGGGGCTCGTCGCCGTGGCGCTGGATGTAGCGGGCCATGGAGGTGGCGAGGAGGAGGAAGAAGGTCGCGTGCATGACGGCGGCGAGCCAACGGGCGTCGGGGTCGCCGGGTGTCTCCCCGCTGTCGTGCCTGGGGTTCCGCATGCCGCTCTGGCCTCCCTTCCCGCCGGTGAACTGGACAAACACCTCCAGTGTGCCCCGCCCCGCCGGGCCCGGGGTCAGCCGATCGGATGACCCCCGCGTCAACCGTCCCGCTCCCCGTGAGCAGCCGGAACGCCGACGGGTGGGCTCCGGATCCGGCCCCAGGCTGGATACCGAAGCGCAATCCGCCCGCACCGAATCCCAGGAGTTGCTGAGCCATGAAGAAGTTCTCGCGACGTGCCCGTATCGCCACCGGTGGCGTCGTCCTCGCGGCCGTGGCCGCCGGTACCTTCGGGTCCGTCTCCGCCAGCGCCTCGGCGCCGACCGCGGCGCGGGCCAGGACCGCCGCCGTGAAGTCGTCGGACACGTTCACGTCGACGCACCTGTCGGTCGCGGCCGCCACCGAGGCCGCCGAGGCCGTGCTGGACGCCGCGAAGAAGGAGAACCAGCGGGTCTCCGTCGCCGTCGTCGACCGCAACGGCAACACCCTGGTCACCCTGCGCGGCGACGGCGCCGGTCCGCAGTCCCCCGAGTCCGCTGTCCGCAAGGCCTTCACCGCGGTCTCCTGGAACGCCCCCACCTCCGAACTGGCGGGGCGCCTGGAGCAGACCCCGAACCTGAAGGACATCCCGGGCACCCTGTTCCTGGGCGGCGGCGTCCCGGTCACCGCGAACAACGCCCCGATCGCGGGCATCGGCGTGGCGGGCGCGCCGTCCGGCACGCTGGACGAGAAGTTCGCGCGGGCGGGCGTGGCGGCGCTGGCCGGCTGACGCGCTGCCTCGCTGCCTCGCTGCCTCGCTGCCTCGCTGCCTCGCTGCCTCGCTAGACGCGCACCCGCAGGTAGTAGAAGCGGGTCGTCTGGACGGAGTTCTGGTTGTCGTCGCTCGCCAGAAGGACGTTCAGGCGGCCCTGCGCGCGCCCGGTGACCGCCATCGCCTCGATGTTGTCGAGCAGCGGATTGGGCTGCGGCTGCTTCGCCGTCGCGCCGAGGTCCGGGCAGGCGGCGATGTCGGCGAGCAGTGCCTTCCTGATCAACCGTACGCCGTCCTGGCCGGTGAGGTTCTCGATGCCGGAGGTGTCCGTGGCGCGGCGTGGGTCGGCCAGGTAGAGGCGGACCGTGTTGCCGACGCCGGAGGTGAAGCCGCGTTCGAGGACGAGGAGCCGGCCGTCGGGGAGGGCGGTGACCTCCGGGATGCCGAGGCCGGTGTCGGCGCGGTAGCCGTACTGGGCGGAGAGTGCGAAGGCGCCCTTGTGCCGGTCCCAGGTCTGGAAGCGGACGATGCCTGCCGAGTCTCCGGAGAGCGCGTACTCCATGGAGGCGAGCAGTCCACCGCGGAACCAGGTCAGCCCCTCGAAGGTGCCGTTGGAGACGGCACGCCCGGCAGGGGCGACCCGGAGCGAGTCGGGGACCGGGAGCCGGTCGAGGATCCGGCCGTCCGCGGAGTGGCGCCGGACAGCCGGTTCCCCCTCGGAGCTGATCAGCCGCGTGCCGTCCCGGTCGACGACCAGGCCCTCGGAGTCGAGGGCGGCGCCGTTCTCGTCGGCGAGCGCGACCACACCGCGCGGGGCGAGCGTGCCGGCGTCCAGGGAGAAGAGCGCCGAACGGTCGGACACGGCCGCGAGCGAACCGTCCCGGCCCACCGCGAGCGCGGAGAAGTTGCCCACGAACGTGCCCTGGTACGTCGTCTTGTCGAGCGCGTCGGAGAAGCGGTCGATGGAGACGGTGGGCGAACAGGCGTTGTTCTGTGGGCCGTTGGCGTAGGAGGGACCGGCGGCGGTCAGACAGGCGGCCGCCGCCAGCGCCGCGGTGGCGGTCGCGAGTGCGGATCTCATGCGCATGGAGGTCACCGTAGGGCGGGCCGGTGAAGGGCGGGAGACCGCCAGACGTCAACTCGCGGTGAGATCCCGGTGGACGACCTTGGCGACGCCCTGGATGGTCGCGATGCCGTAGTTCATGGTGCTGTTGCCGTGGGTCAGCACCGTGATCATGTAGTCGTGCCCGCCGCCCTTGAAGGTGCCGACGCTGTGCACCCGCCAGCCGTTGGTGGCCCGCTGCAGCCAGCCGTTCTTGACGTGCACGATGACGTCGGAGGGCGCTCCGTAGGGCGTGCCCCAGCGCTGGGAGGAGATCACGTCGCCCATCAGCTTGCGGACGTACCAGCGGGAGTCGTCGGTGAGCACCGTGTTCTTCGCGGTGAGCAGCTTCATCAGCTTCTGCTCGTCGGTGACGGTGATCTGGGTCAGGCCCCAGTAGCCGTTGGCACCCGGCTTGGTCTGCGTCATGCCCGCCGCGGCGAGGAAGTTCTTCACCTTGGTGACGCCGAGCTGCTGCCACAAGGTGGTCGTGGAGGCGTTGTCCGACTTGGTGATCATGGCCGTGGCGAGGGACTTCTCCCGGCTGGTGAGTGCCCGGCCGGTCTTCTGCGCGTCCCACAGCAGGGTGGCGAGGACGGTCACCTTCACCACGCTGGCCGAGTCGAAGGCGGTGGAGGGCCGCAGGGTGCAGGTGGTCTTGGTGGACCGGTCGTAGACCCCGACGGCGACGGTCCCGTTACGGGTCGCCAGCGCGGCGGTGATGTCCTTCTTCAGCTTCTCGGCGAGCCCGGCCTTGGCGGACGTACAGCTGACGGCGGGCGGGGTCGCGGCGTTCGCGGGTGTGACGGCGGCCACGGACGCGACGAGCGCGCCGCCCGCCACCCATCTGGCACGTCTGGATATGCGGTGAGTCATGCCCAGTTGACTCATGGACGGGAGGGTGGGTTGTAGGCGTTGGGCAATGGTTGTACGAGCCGTTACCCGCCTCCGCGTCAACTCGCGTAGACAGGGCCCGATTTGCCGTTTCCGGTCACGCAATGGACACGCAGGATCCATTTACATGGCCGCATGTGCATGTCACTCTCCCAGGTGCCGCCTCCATTCAACCCGCGTAGATGGGACTCCCCCTCATGCTGGCGACACACATACGCCGCTGGAAGTCGGTGGCCCTCGCCACCGCCACCGTCCTGGTCGGCCTCAGCGTCCCCGCCCTCACCGCGACCCCCGCCGCGGCCACCACGACCGCCTACGACAGCACGTACTACAAGGACGCGATCGGCAAGACGGGCACCAGCCTCAAGAGTTCGCTGCACACGATCATCAGCACCCAGACCCAGCTGTCGTACTCCGCCGTCTGGGAGGCACTGAAGGTCACCGACCAGGACCCGAACAACAGCAACAACGTGAAGCTGCTGTACTCGGGCATCTCCCGCAGCAAGTCCCTCAGCGGCGGCAGCACCGGCAACTGGAACCGCGAGCACGTGTGGGCGCAGTCGCACGGCGACTTCGGCACCTCGGCCGGCCCGGGCACCGACCTGCACCACATGCGCCCCGAGGACGTCCAGGTCAACTCCGTCCGCGGCAACAAGGACTTCGACAACGGCGGCAGCAGCTTCACCAACTCCGGTGGCAGCCTGACCGACTCGAACTCCTTCGAGCCCCGTGACGCCGTCAAGGGCGACGTGGCCCGCATGATCCTGTACATGGCCGTCCGCTACGAGGGCGACGACGCCTGGCCCGACCTGGAGCCCAACGACACCGTCACCAACGGCGGCGTGCCGTACCACGGCCGCCTCTCGGTGCTGAAGGCCTGGAACGACCAGGACCCGCCGGACGCCTTCGAGGAGCGCCGCAACCAGCTCATCTACACCAACTACCAGGGCAACCGGAACCCGTTCATCGACCACCCGGAGTGGGTCGAGGCGATCTGGTAGGTCAGTTGTCGAGGTGCGTCGGCGCGAACATCCGCAGCACCGCCGGGAGTACGACCACCGAGGGCCCGGCCGCCGCGAGCGCCTTGGCCAGGTCGGACTCCAGCCTCTCGGGGGTCGTACGGACCCCCGGGACGCCGAAGGACTCGGCCAGCGCCACATAGTCCGGGCGGGCCAGCTCGGTCGCCGTGGCCTGGCCGAAGGCGTCCGTCATGTACTCGCGCAGGATGCCGTAGCCGCCGTCGTCGACGATCAGCCAGGTCACCGGAAGGTCGTACTGCCTCGCCGTCGCCAGCTCCGCGATGGAGTACAGCGCACCGCCGTCGCCCGACACCGCCAGCACCGGGCGGGTCGGATCGGCCGCCGCCGCGCCCAGCGCCGCGGGGAAGCCGTAGCCGAGGCCGCCGGCGCCCTGGGCGGAGTGCATGTGGTTCGGGCCCTTGGCGTCGAAGGCCGACCAGGCCCAGTAGGCCAGGATCGTCATGTCCCAGAAGGACGGCGAGTCGGCGGGCAGGGCCTTGCGGACCGACGCCAGCACCTCTTGTTCCAGGGTGAGTTCCTGGGAGGCGATGCGCTCCTTGACGCGGGACAACACGTCCCGTACCCGC
This sequence comes from Streptomyces sp. P17, assembly GCF_032436805.1. NCBI lineage: Bacteria > Bacillati > Actinomycetota > Actinomycetes > Kitasatosporales > Streptomycetaceae > Streptomyces > Streptomyces sp. P17. Next base: position 16,282 of record NZ_JAVRBF010000096.1, read on the forward strand.
TCGGCCGCCGAAGTGTCCGTACGCTCCGACACCGTCTCCAGCAGCGCCTGCAGCGCGAGCCGCGCGTCCGCGTGGATGCCGAGCGCCGGGTGGTTGGACTCCAGCTTCCCGAGATCCGCCTCGATCTGGACGACCCGGCCCCGCGGCTTGAACGTGTGGTAGTTCGAGGAGAGTTCACCGAGTCCCGAACCGACCACCAGCAGGACGTCCGCGTCCTCCAGGAAGTCGGTCGTGTACCGGTCCTCGATCCAGGACTGGAGGGACAGCGGATGCGTCCACGGGAAGGCGCCCTTGCCGCCGGGGGTCGTGACGACCGGCGCCTGGAGCAGCTCGGCGAGCCGCTTCAACTTGCCGCCGGCGTCCGACCGTACGACCCCCCCGCCCGCGATGATCGCAGGACGGGCCGCCTTGGAGAGCAAGTCCGCTGCCACGGCGGTCAGTTCAGGGCGCGGCGGCAGCTCGTCGGGGAAGGCGTCGCCGCCCGTCACCACCGGGATCGAGGTCTCGGCGAGCAGCACGTCCTGGGGGATCTCCACCCACACCGGGCCGTGCGGAACGGTCAGCGCCGACTTCCAGGCCGCCTCGATCGCGGACGGGATCTGCGACGGGGTGCGGACGGTGTGGACGGACTTCACCACGCCCCGGAACGAGGCCGCCTGGTCGGGCAGTTCGTGGAGGTAACCGTGGCGGCCGCCGCCCAGACCCGCCGTCGGGACCTGGCTGCTGATCGCCAGCACGGGCGCGGAGGCCGCGGCCGCCTCCTGGAGCGCGGCCAGCGAGGTCAGCGCTCCCGGACCGGTCGACAGCAGCAGGGGCGCCGCCTCACCGGTGATGCGGCCGTACGCGTCCGCCGCGAAACCGGCGTTGTTCTCCACCCGCAGGCCGATGTACCGCAGATCGGACCGGCGCAGCGCGTCGAACATGCCGAGGGCGTGCTGGCCGGGGAGGCCGAAGACGGTCGTCGCCCCGAGCCCGGCCAGCGTCTCCACGACCAGGTCTCCGCCGTTGCGGCCGGGGGGAGGGTTCAGCGCGGCCTCCGTCTGGGCGGCGGTGGGGCGGAGTACCAGGTCGTGGTCGTGAGTCACTTCGCGCGGGCCTCTGCAATCTGGCGGGACATGATCGTGGTCAGTTCGTACGCCGTGTGGGACGCGGCCACCGACGTGATCTCGGCGTGATCGTACGCGGGCGCCACCTCGACGACGTCCGCCGAGACGAGGTTGCAGGAGTCGAGTCCGCGCAGGATCTCCAGCAGCTCGCGGGAGGTCATGCCGCCCGCCTCGGGGGTGCCGGTGCCGGGCGCGTGCGCCGGGTCGAGGCAGTCGATGTCGATGGAGATGTAGAGCGGGCGGTCGCCGATGCGCTGGCGCAGCTGGTCGGCGATCTCGTCGGCGCCCCGGCGGTAGACGTCGGAGGAGGTGACGATGCCGAAGCCCATCTTCTCGTCGTCGGTGAGGTCCTGCTTGCCGTACAGCGGGCCTCGCGTGCCGACGTGCGACAGCGCCGAGGTGTCGAGGATGCCCTCCTCCACCGCGCGCCGGAACGGCGTGCCGTGCGTGTACTCGGCGCCGAAGTAGGTGTCCCAGGTGTCGAGGTGGGCGTCGAAGTGGAGCAGGGCGACCGGGCCGTGCTTCTTGGCGACGGACCGCAGCAGGGGCAGCGCGATGGTGTGGTCGCCGCCGAGGGTCATCAGCCGGGCGCCGGTGCCGAGCAGGTCGTCGGCGGCGGCCTCGATCGTCTCGACGGCCTCGTTGATGTTGAACGGGTTCACGGCGATGTCGCCGCCGTCCGCCACCTGGGCCAGCGCGAACGGGGACGCGTCCTGCGCCGGGTTGTAGGGGCGCAGCAGCCGGGACGCCTCACGGATGGCGTTGCCGCCGAAACGGGCGCCCGGCCGGTACGAGACGCCCGAGTCGAAGGGCACGCCGACCACGGCGACATCGGCGGTGCCGACCTCGTCCAGGCGCGGCAGCCGGGCGAAGGTCGCGGGTCCGGCGTAGCGCGGGATGCGCGAGGAGTCGACGGGGCCGCGGGGCGTCTCGTTGCTGCTCATGGAAAACTGCCTTCTTTCCTACGCTTCGTCGCGTATGTACATCTGCTACGACTCTACTGGTGAGCCGGGACGGGTTCGGACACGAGTTCGGGGGCCCGCCCGGCGAGGCGCTCGCGCCAGGCGGCGAGGACGGCGGCGTCGGTGGGCTTCGTCATCAAGGAGACGGCGACGTAGGCCGCGAGGGAAGACAGCAGGCCGTAGTAGACGGGTTCGTTGGCGAGGATTCCGTACGTCGCCATCAGGCCCACGACCGCGAGTCCGCCGACGGCCACCGAGGCGAGGGCGCCCTGCGCGGTGCCGCGCTTCCACAGCAGCCCGCCGAGGATCGGCACGAGCAGTCCGCCGACGAGGAGGTTGTACGCGACGGTCAGCGCCTCGACGACGTTGTTCAGCGCGATGGCCGTGGCGATGACCGCGAGACCCATGATGAGGATGAAGACGCGGTTGCCCCTGACCTCGTCGTGCTCCTCGCCCCCGGGCCTGACCATGCCGCGCAGCCGCGACCAGATGTCGTTGTTGGCGACGGTGGCGCAGGCGATGAGCGCGCCGGAGGAGGTCGACATCACGGCGGCCAGGGCCGCGGCGAGCACCAAGCCCCGCACGCCTACCGGGAGTTCGTCCTTGACGATGGTGGCGAAGGCGTCGTCGGCGCTCGCCAGGTTCGGGTAGAGCACCTTGGCGGCCGTACCGATGACGGCACCGGCGAGGGCGTAGACGAGGCAGTAGGTTCCGGCCACCGTGCCGCCCCACTTGGCAGTCCTGTCGCTGCGCGCGGTGAAGACGCGCTGCCAGATGTCCTGCCCGATCAGCATGCCGAAGGTGTAGATGAGCACGTACGTGAAGATCGTCTCGCCGCCGATGCCCAGCGGGTCGAAGTACTCGGTGGGCAGCTGGGCCTTCATCTCACCGAACCCGCCGGCCTTGACGACGGCGATGGGGAGCAGCAGCAGGAGCACACCGATGGTCTTCACCACGAACTGCACCATGTCGGTGAGCGTGATGGACCACATGCCGCCGAGCGTGGAGTACGCGACGACGATCGAACCGCCGAGCACGATCGCGAGCGTGCGGTTCATGTCGAAGAGCACGTCGAAGATCGTGGCGTAGGCGATCGTCGAGGTGACGGCGAGCATGAGGGTGTACGCCCACATGACCACGCCGGAGATCACGCCCGCCCGGCCGCCGTAGCGGAGATCGAGCATCTCGGAGACCGTGTAGACCTTGAGGCGGGCGATACGGGCAGAGAAGAAGACGGACAGGGCGAGGAGCCCGAGGCCGATCGTGAAGACCATCCAGGCGCCGGAGAGCCCGTACTGGTAGCCGAGCCCCACGCCACCGATGGTGGAGGCGCCGCCGAGGACGATCGCGGCCATGGTCCCGGAGTACATGGCGGGACCGAGACGACGGCCCGCCACCAGGAACTCACTCTTGGACTTGGCGCGGCGCATGCCCCACCAGCCCATGGCCAGCATGCCGACCAGATAGACGACGATCACTGTGTAGTCGACGGCCATGGGGGCTCCTTCGCGCACTGTCGGTGGCGTGTCGTGCAGATACCGGGGGACCGCGGCAGCGGTTCGCGGGGACATCCGCCCGTACCCGCGGCTGCCGGTCTGGACCGACCTTAGGTGGCCGGAAAGCGACTGCGAAGTGTACGTTTCATCCATTGAGGCCGTACGGAGTGGAGGAAACGCCCACCATGCCGGACCCGTCCGTCCCACCCACCCCACCGGTAGCGCTGTCGGCGCTCCTGGCCCGCGAGGACCTCTCCCTGCGCCAGATCGCCGGGCCGACGGACCCGGACCTCGTGATCCACTGGGCCCACACCTCGGAGATGGCGGACCCGTACCCCTACCTGCTGGGCGGAGAGCTCCTGCTCACGGCGGGAGTCCACATCCCGGAGGCGGCGGGCTCGGGCACGTACTTCGACGACTACGTCTCCCGGATCGTCGAGGCGGGCGGCGCGGCACTGGGCTTCGGCCTGGCCCCGGTCCACGACACGGTGCCGCGCGCCCTGGTGGCGGCGTGCGAGTCGTACGACCTCCCGTTGCTGGAGGTCCCCCCGCAGACGACGTTCTCGGGAGTGGCGAGAGCGGTCTGGCAACTGATGGCCCAGGCCCGCCTGTCCGAACTCCGCCGGGTGACGGAGGCCCAGCAGAGCCTGGCGGCGGCTGCTTCGCGGCCGGATCCGGTGCCTTCGGTGCTGCGGCAGCTGGCTCAGCGGGTGGGGGGATGGGCGGGGTTGTACGGCCCCGAGGGCGGCCTGATCGCGTCGGCGGGCCGCGGACCGGGGGCGGAGGCGGAGGGGGCGCTGGCGGATCTGGCCGGGGTGGTACGGCCGCCGGGCACGGACGCCGACGGAGCTGAGGGCAGCGATGCCGTTGAGGCCGCCGTGGCTGCGGGCGGTCGTGCCGCTGGGACAGCGCCCACCCCAACCAGCGGCCGCCCCGCACCCCACACAGCTGCGGGCAGTCGTGCCGCCGGGACAACGCCCACCCCAACCAGCGGCCGCCCCGCACCCCACACAGCTGCGGGCAGTCGTGCCGCCGGGACAACGCCCACCCCA
>NZ_JAVRBF010000232.1:0-704 GCF_032436805.1 Streptomyces sp. P17
TTGGCGTCGACGGCTGGCGACTTGAGTGGCTTGTAGCGGGCCTTGTCAGAGTCCGCGAGGTCGGAGGTGAGGGTGATGTGGTGTCCGGTCGCGGTGTCGCGGACACGCACGACGCGCACCCCGATTCGGGTGACAGCGGCCATGTCGGCGTCGGTCGCCTCGGCCTCCTCGGCCTCGGTCGTCTCGATCTCGACCGGTTCGGACTGGTCGGCGGCTCGGGTGGTGGTCATAGCTGGTTCCTTCTGATGCGGACGGTGAAAACGAGAGTCGTAGACATGCGGACGTCGCCAGCAGGGCCCTCGGTCACCAGTGGCCCGGATGATTTCTCGACCATCGCCGAGTCGGCACCGAACGGCTGGCACCTGTTGAGGGCGGTGCGGACGATCGTTACCGCGTCCCGGACGCCGGGGCGGGTGCGGGCCACACACACGGCGTTCACGTCGACCCTGATGTGCGCCGACGGGGCACAGATGCGGCGCTCCGACTCCAGACCGGTGTCGTAGTACAGACATACGTACCGGCCCGGTGGGGTCGCTGGCGGTTCCCCGTCATAGACGGTGAGGGCCGGGATGCGTGCCGCGAGGTCGTCGTGCAGGCTCACAGGATGTCCCCCGCGATCTGCTCAATCCGCTTCACGTAGGCGTCCTTCTTGGCTGCCAGCGCGGGCCCGAGGAACGGCTGCGGACCGTGCCGGGAGGTACCGA
>NZ_JAVRBF010001378.1:0-242 GCF_032436805.1 Streptomyces sp. P17
CGGCGATGCTCACGAACGAGGTCGCGATGCTCGAGGTCTACCTCGCGGCGACGTGCGAGGGGTCCTCCGACGCGAGCTTCCAGAAGGCGTAATTGGCCATTGCCCGTTCCTCCGACGCGCACCCTAGGACAAACTAGAACATGTTTCAATCCGCGCGCGACACGCGGTCACGTGTCGAGGAACTTGATCGCGCAGCGCTTCGTCAGCGGGCGCGCTTGGCACGCGAGGACGAGCCCGCGGCG
>NZ_JAVRBF010001379.1:0-242 GCF_032436805.1 Streptomyces sp. P17
TCAGATTGTAGGTACCGAGCGTCTGGAAGGTGAAGGCATCGCCGGATTCGATCGCGTCCGCCCAGATATACTGGGCCGAAAAGTCGATGCCTTGCGTCATCTGCGAACCGCCATTGATCGTGTTCACGTGAACACGGGCAATGTTGGAGACCGATGTCGTTGCCTGGCAGCGCAGGACCTGTGTCGCCGCGGCACTATTGAACGTGACGCGATTGATCAGGGCGGCATATGCCGGGTTGGCG
>NZ_JAVRBF010001380.1:0-242 GCF_032436805.1 Streptomyces sp. P17
GCGATCGCTCTGCTGGCCCCGGTCGTGGTCGGTCAGATCCTCGTGGGTCCCGGTCACGACTTCGGCACCGACGCCGGAACCGTGCAGACCATCGCCGCGGCGGCACTGTTCGGAAGCGGCATCCTGCTCGCGCTCCGCGTCTGGCGGGGCCGACTGCTGCGGCCCGCCACGCTGCGACGCTTCTGGCTGCTGGGCGTCGTCGCCTGGGCCCTTGCCGCCGGAGCGGCGATCGTGCTCGCGTT
>NZ_JAVRBF010001381.1:0-242 GCF_032436805.1 Streptomyces sp. P17
CCTCGGCACCCACGAGGCCTGGCTGATCCACCGCGGTCTGGAGACCCTCGAGGTCCGCTTCGCCCGCATGTGTGCGTCGGCGCTCGCGGTCGCCGAGCTCGCGGCCGGACACCCGGCCGTGCGCGCGGTGGCCTACCCGGGGCTGCCGGACCACCCGGACGCGGCGATCGTCGCGCGCCAGATGACGGCGGCGGGCGGCGTCGTCGGGCTGGAGTTCGCGGACGCGGCCGCGGCGGAGCGCT
>NZ_JAVRBF010001382.1:0-242 GCF_032436805.1 Streptomyces sp. P17
CAGTTTGATGCGTGGATGCCCTTAGCTGATGCACCGGGCGCCGCCCTCTCCGCCCAGCCCTCCACGGGTGAAACCCTTCCGCCCGAAATGCGCCTCGGCTCGCCGGAATATCTGGACTACCTCGATACCAAGCCCTCCCCGGGTGGTCAGGAGTACGCGTGGAACATCGCCGAACTGGTGAGGGTCGACCTTGATCGCCAGTCGTGCCCGGAAGCCTACATGCGGATCGCGATGGAATCGGT
>NZ_JAVRBF010001383.1:0-242 GCF_032436805.1 Streptomyces sp. P17
GGTCCCGCCGCGACGCAGGGCCTGAAAGACGGCGACCTGATCTTCGAGCTGGCCGGCCAGCCCGTCGGCGGTGCCGACGACCTCATCCGCGCGCTGAACGCCGATGCGATCGGCCGGCCGACGGAGGTCGCCGTGCTGCGCAACGGCCGCGTCGAGCGGCTCACGGTCACGCCGCGCGAGCGGAAGTAGCCGCGGACTCGCCAAAGTCGCGGCGGGTGCTCGTAGGGTCGGCGCGCGGCAGC
>NZ_JAVRBF010001384.1:0-242 GCF_032436805.1 Streptomyces sp. P17
TTAAAAGGGGTTTTGTATTTCATAAATAGCTTGCTCTAATTGTATAGTATAGAGAATGTGTAGTTTCTGTATCTAGATTATCAAATCTACTGTCTTCTATTATAAATGGAACATCAATATTTAATTCAGTAGTATAATTTGAATAATCATAACTAGACGAATTTTGACTTAAAGATACAGTTCCATTTTTAAAAACTTCGTATATAATTTCTGTTTCTAGATAACCCAACTGAATTATTCCC
>NZ_JAVRBF010001385.1:0-242 GCF_032436805.1 Streptomyces sp. P17
GTCGTGACCGGTTAAATATTTTCAGTATTCCCGATTGGTCACAAGTCCGCTTGGTTAATGTACAAGGCGAGGTGCGTTTCCCTGGTACGTATCAAGTGTTAAAAGGTGAAAAATTATCAGACGTCATTAAGCGTGCCGGTGGCTTAACCGATGATGCCTATGCCTTTGGTGCAGTATTTACCCGCGACAGTATTAAACAACGCGAGCAACGCCAAGCGTCAAGATTGCTAGAACAATTTAAG
>NZ_JAVRBF010001386.1:0-242 GCF_032436805.1 Streptomyces sp. P17
GAAAAGGAAGTCGAAAGTTGGAATATTGATGACTCAGATCTTCCCGACTGGTTAAGACAATATATATAAATCTAATTAATTAGTTACTGTACTAGTAGATAAATATGATTCCAATTATACTAAACTAGAAAGCCCCTAAAATCGATTTTGGGGGCTTTATTTAAATATAAAATTTTATAGCTTATAATTAAATGGAATTGGAGGAGTTCTATTATCAAAAAGGAAGAATTTCTTAAAGCAGG
>NZ_JAVRBF010001387.1:0-242 GCF_032436805.1 Streptomyces sp. P17
GGGCCGATGATTTCCGGCACCGCGACGTTGATCATGGCGGAGATGTAGGCCTTGGTTAGCACCTCATCAGGACCTGATTGAACAATGACCTGCTTGCATCCCGTGTAGTCGTCCTTGATCCAGTCCAGCATGGAGAACATCTGCCCAGGCGTGCGCTCGGGCCATGCCAAGGCTAGGCGCTCGATAACCGCGGTGCCGTTGGCGAGCACGGCGATACAGCTGCTGGTGGTGTTCGAATCGGG
>NZ_JAVRBF010001388.1:0-242 GCF_032436805.1 Streptomyces sp. P17
TTAGTGGATTGGGCGGCGGTGGTTTTCCTAGCCTGCCGTCAATCGGTCCCGTACCTATTCCACGTCCATTCGCCAAAGGCGGCGCATTCACGAATAGTATAGTCTCCAGCCCGACAATGTTTGCGTTTGCCAATGGCGGCGCATTTGGTGTCATGGGCGAAGCTGGACCGGAAGCCGTTATGCCGCTCGCACGTGGGCCGGATGGCTCGCTAGGCGTCCGCATGGCCGATGGTGCGGTTTCC
>NZ_JAVRBF010001389.1:0-242 GCF_032436805.1 Streptomyces sp. P17
TTCGGCTCCTATCAAGGAGACTGGTATGCTCTTGTTGAATACAATGGAGAAATCGGATGGGTTAATGGATCTTATGGCTCATGTTCTGGATGCGATGCCTTTGAGTATGAGTTTGGCTTCAGTGGATACAGCGGTGGCGACGGGTTTTGGGACTACGAAACGGATCAATACCGCGCGCCAACCGATGAAGAGCAGGCCGCATATCAAGGTAGGTCTTCCCGAAGTCGGCCAACTTTGCTTGA
>NZ_JAVRBF010001390.1:0-242 GCF_032436805.1 Streptomyces sp. P17
TTCACGGACGGCCAGAAGCTGCGCGCCAAGGTGCTCGGCACGGACACCAAGGTCGACGTGGCGGTGCTGCAGGTGAAGCCGGAGAAGCCGCTGAAGGCGGTGAAGTTCGGCGACTCGGAAGCGATGCGCGTCGGCGACTGGGTGATGGCGGTCGGCAACCCGTTCGGCCTCGGCGGCACGGTGACCGCGGGCATCGTGTCGGCGCGCCACCGCAACATCGATAGCGGTCCCTACGACAACTA
>NZ_JAVRBF010001391.1:0-242 GCF_032436805.1 Streptomyces sp. P17
GATTTTCCGTTGCGCCGCTCCAGGCGCTGCACGCCGGTGGGATAGGAACGGCACGCACCGGCGTCGTGACAATCATTCCGGCCGGGTCGAGCGCGCGCTGGGACATTCCAGGTCCCGTCGACGTCGTCCAGCTCTACCTTCCCCAGAAGACGCTGGAGCGCGTTGCCGGTCTGGCCAGCACCACGGCGCCGACTGACCTGCTGGAGCGAACCGGGCATCCCGATCCCATCACATCGCGCCTG
>NZ_JAVRBF010001392.1:0-242 GCF_032436805.1 Streptomyces sp. P17
GGCAAGACGTATCGAAAGGGAACACTGTGTCCAAACCGGATTGTCGTCACTGATGATCCCGGTAAAACTGTAGCTGAGGTCTGCGATAAAAGGTTGCCTCCCTCGCTCGCATCTTGGTTCGCTGCGCTCAAGTGCGATGTTCGATTGAATCGGGATCATGATATCTACGCGTCCCATGCTGGCTCAAGACTCGATAGGCTTTTTAAGTTCGTTGATGGCATTGAGCAGGATGTCTAATTGCT
>NZ_JAVRBF010001393.1:0-242 GCF_032436805.1 Streptomyces sp. P17
CGCTTCTAAAACTTGCGGCGAATTGTGTCATCAAATTTGTTTACACCGCAAACTGTGGTTGGAGGAACCATATTTGATGACGCGCCGAGAGCGATTGCCATTACCGCAAATATCCGGAGCAGAGCTCCAGCAGCATCGTCTAGCCTGCATCGCCCTAGCTGATCGCCCTGGCTGATATGACAGGTCTTGGTGGGAACGCTCGAAGTTTTAACCGTGGTGCCCCCACCGGTGAGTGCTTACGT
>NZ_JAVRBF010001394.1:0-242 GCF_032436805.1 Streptomyces sp. P17
ATCAATGAATTGCAGGGGTTGTTCGCGCACAGCCTCTTGGAACTGGACCGCGACTTGGCGCGCGGCGATCTGACGCCAAAGGATCTTGCAAGCATCGCCCACCGCATCAAGGGTGAGGACAACGTCGAGCAACGAACCGACGAGCCGGAACACACGCTCGCCCCCGGTCCCGTACTGTCCACCGAACCCGCATCCGCGCGCCCGCTCACCATCGAGACCTGACGAGTTCACATCGGGCGCCT
>NZ_JAVRBF010001395.1:0-241 GCF_032436805.1 Streptomyces sp. P17
TGCGCCTGTGCGCCCCATCCAGTCGGCCAGAACAGAACGGTCAATCGGAACCCCGTGCCGGGCCATGACTACCGCCTGTCGGTTCAGCGGCATATGTTCGGAATGCTTGGAGACAGCGATCTGGGCCAGTAACGCTTCTGTCGGCCAACTGCCTTACAAAAGATGCGCCGGTGCTTTGGCCTGAACCACCCCCGTCCGCCCCTTGGGACAAGCATATTTCGGGCGGATCGTGACAATTACC
>NZ_JAVRBF010001396.1:0-241 GCF_032436805.1 Streptomyces sp. P17
TTGAAGCGCTCTTGCGCTCTGTTCTGCCTCTTCTTCTTCTTGACGGTTTTTCTCCAGCTTCTTGGCCGCAGAAGCCAGTGATTTGGCGGCCTCCAGGATATCGTCTACCCGCGGTGCGATCTCCTCCAAAGAGGCAGCGGGATACTCGACGTGATCTGCGGGCAGCTGAAACGGAGCGACATTATCCTTGTGAGCGCCAGCAGCCTGTGTTTCTTCGTTGGCGCTGAATCCAGCATTGTCA
>NZ_JAVRBF010000233.1:0-701 GCF_032436805.1 Streptomyces sp. P17
CAACCGCGGCAAAAATGGCTATCGCAGGAACCCACACTTGCCAGTTCAATGAATCAAACTGAGCAGTAAAAAGTGGCAATAGGTAGAGGAGCAGGAAACCCATGTTCTCTCGATCGGCTGCCTCTACCGTAGTGGCGGAAAAGTTGGCGCGTTCAAGATGCTTTCTGGCATATCGGAGCACCAAAATGCAGATCACAATGAGAGTCATACATGCCACCAGCAGGATGGCAGCTTGTAAGGCTTCGCTGGCTTGATAGGCTACCCATGCATAGGTGATTAGCACGGGCGCAATCGCTGTGCTGGTAAGCAGAAGCTTGGCCAGCCAATTCAGCATGATACCCTCCACTCTCCCGTTAGCAGCTTCTGCATCAGCCCGCGCTTCTGACGCCTCAAAGCTTCTATTTCCCGATCAGTAAGCGCAAGTTCTGCTTGGAAAACTGCAATTTTTGAAGCAATGTCGCGCTGGGTCTCTATTGGAGGCAGCTTGAACTCGATGCTCTCAAATTCATTACGTTGCAGAAGGCGACGCTTTCCTATTTTATTTCCTTGACTTGAACGTGTCTCCAGTAGAAAGCGGATGTGATGCGTTTGAAGTAGCGTGACCATGAACTCAGGGTCGACGTCGGCACTGAGCCGGATGACCCTATAAGCCGGACTCACGATTCCATCAGACGAGCCTGAAAAACGGCCGATGGCTCCAT
>NZ_JAVRBF010001397.1:0-241 GCF_032436805.1 Streptomyces sp. P17
GGTGTTGGTGCCTTATTTGTACGCCGCAAGCCACGTATTCGTCTAGAAGCCCAAACCCATGGTGGTGGTCATGAGCGTGGTATGCGTTCTGGTACTTTAGCAACCCACCAAATTGTGGCGATGGGCGAGTCGTTCCGTATTGCGAAAGAAGAGATGGCCTCTGAGCATGCCCGAATTACCACGCTGCGCGATCGGCTGTGGGACGGTATTAAAGATATTGAACAAGTCTTCTTAAATGGCG
>NZ_JAVRBF010001398.1:0-241 GCF_032436805.1 Streptomyces sp. P17
TGTGCTCTTCCGATCTATACACTGCATGAAAATAAATTTTCATTAAAAAACCAAACGTGCGACTACCAAGCCCTTAATACGCTGATAAAACGTCTTCAACAAGAAGCGCTAAAGCGGTCAGCTAAAACTCAACATCCCTTAGCGAAATTATTACGGGCACTAGGTGTAGACAAGGCGCTTTGGATTTGTCATTAGGAGAGCAGATGATCCAATGAATCCGGCATCGTTGGGGTCAATTCGG
>NZ_JAVRBF010000234.1:0-701 GCF_032436805.1 Streptomyces sp. P17
GGCCGGGGCAATCGCGCAGATCGCCCGAAGGGCAGTCACAAGGGCTTTCCGATCAGCCGAGGTCATGCATCCCCCCGCAGCGGGCGCCATTCGAGCGACCAGCCACAGACGCGGCCGGCGTGGCCAGCATCGGTCAGCCAGTTGCCCATCCGCTCGCGTGGGGTCCGGCCGCGCCACGCCTTGCAGGTAAAGCCGTGAGTAAGGGCGAGCAGATGGATCAGCTCCTGATGGATCGGGCGGCCGTTCATCTCGACGGACGCGATATGGCCCTCAATCAGATCGGTCAGAACGAAGGTCACATGTTCGACATTGATGATCTCGACCGCCTGGGGAGCATGAGAGGCGCTGATGTGGATGGTGTCGCCAACCAGAACCGGGGCGGCAACACCGGGCCGCCAGATCATCGTCATATCGCCGCCTGTAAGGCCCCGTTCAAATGTCGAGGGCATGACAAACAAATTTTCCATCACCACCACATCCACAAGATGATCCCGGCCCAGAACAGCACCGAGAGAAAAAGCGCCGGCAGGATCCACCAGCCATGCGGAAATTCTCGCCCGCTCATGCCCGGACCTTTCGCAGCTCGGTGCCGAGCGTGTTGCAGACCTGTCGCCAGTCGGCCGAGGTCAGCCGGTCAAGCGGTTTGAGGTCGCGTAAGATCAGTCCCACGCGCGAGCGGAACGGGCCAAGATCCAGAAGGC
>NZ_JAVRBF010000097.1:0-20542 GCF_032436805.1 Streptomyces sp. P17
CGAACCCGGAAGCTAAGCCTTACAGCGCCGATGGTACTGCAGGGGGGACCCTGTGGGAGAGTAGGACGCCGCCGAACTCCTTTTACAGCTCTGGCTCTTGGGCATACCGCCCAGGGGCCAGAGCTTTTTTGCGTTGAGGTAGGGTCAGGGGGCATCGTTCGCACGTTTCCCTCAGGAGGCCCCCGGGTGGAGGTCCAGGAGACCCGTGTCCAGACGGACAGGGTCCTCACCATCCCCAACATCCTCAGCATGGCTCGGCTCGTTGGTGTGCCGGTGTTCCTGTGGCTGATCCTCTGGCCGGAGTTCGGAGGGCCGAAGAGCGACGGCTGGGCCCTGTTGGTGCTGATGCTGAGCGGGATCAGTGACTACCTGGACGGCAAGCTCGCGCGGCGTTGGAACCAGATCAGCAGCCTCGGCCGGCTCCTGGACCCGGCTGCAGACCGGCTCTACATTCTCTCGACTTTGGTCGGACTGACCTGGCGCGAGATTCTTCCGATCTGGTTGACTGCCGTACTTCTTGCGCGAGAACTGGTTCTGCTGGTGATGGTGGGCATCCTCAGGCGGCATGGCTATCCGCCGCCCCAGGTGAACTTCCTGGGGAAGGCGGCTACTTTCAACCTGATGTATGCCTTCCCGTTGCTCCTGCTCAGCGACGGAAGCGGGTGGCTCCCGTCACTTGCTGCTATTTTCGGATGGGCGTTCGCCGGATGGGGTACAACGCTCTACTGGTGGGCAGGAGTCCTCTACGTGGTACAGGTCCGCCGCCTGGTCCGTGCGGACACCATGGCCGATTGAACTCGCCCCTTGAAGCGATCCTGCGGCTCGATGGCCCGCTGCAGAAAAGTGCGGGACAATCTGGACGGGTGAAGTCGGCTAGACCGTCGTCTCTTCGAGGAGGACGCTTCCGACATGAAGGCCGTCGTGATGGCCGGAGGCGAAGGCACACGCCTTCGCCCCATGACCTCAAGCATGCCCAAACCGCTCCTGCCGGTGGCCAACCGGCCGATCATGGAGCACGTTCTGCGGCTGCTCAAAAGGCATGGGCTGAACGAGACCGTCGTAACTGTCCAGTTCCTGGCCTCCTTGGTCAAGAACTACTTCGGTGACGGCGAAGAGCTCGGAATGGAGCTCAGCTATGCCAACGAGGAGAAGCCACTCGGTACCGCCGGAAGCGTCAAGAACGCCGAAGAGGCGTTGAAGGACGATGCCTTCCTTGTGATCTCCGGCGATGCGCTGACCGACTTCGACCTCACCGACCTGATCCGGTTCCACAAGGAGAAGGGCGCGCTCGTCACTGTCTGTCTGACGCGTGTGCCGAATCCCTTGGAATTCGGTATCACCATCGTCGACGAAGAGGGCAAGGTCGAACGCTTCCTTGAGAAGCCGACCTGGGGCCAGGTCTTCTCGGACACGGTGAACACCGGTATCTACGTCATGGAACCCGAGGTCTTCGACTATGTCGAGGCCGATGTGCCCGTGGACTGGTCCGGCGATGTCTTTCCGCAGCTGATGAAGGAGGGCAAGCCGATCTATGGGTATGTCGCGGAGGGCTACTGGGAGGATGTCGGCACCCACGAGAGCTATGTGAAGGCGCAGGCCGATGTCCTGGAGGGCAAGGTCGACGTCGAGCTCGACGGGTTCGAGATCTCCCCGGGTGTGTGGGTGGCGGAGGGTGCGGAGGTGCATCCCGATGCCGTTCTGCGTGGGCCCCTGTATATCGGGGACTACGCCAAGGTCGAAGCCGGTGCCGAAATTCGTGAGCACACCGTGGTCGGCTCGAACGTCGTCGTGAAGACCGGGGCGTTTCTGCACAAGGCCGTCGTGCACGACAACGTGTATGTCGGGCAGCACAGCAACCTTCGGGGTTGTGTCGTCGGGAAGAACACCGACATCATGCGCGCTGCCCGGATCGAGGACGGTGCCGTCATCGGCGACGAGTGCCTCATCGGTGAAGAGTCGATCATTCAGGGCAATGTGCGGGTCTACCCGTTCAAGATCATTGAGGCCGGCGCCTTCGTCAATACCTCGGTGATCTGGGAGTCCAGGGGACAGGCGCATCTCTTTGGTGCCCGTGGGGTGTCGGGAATCCTGAATGTCGAGATCACGCCCGAGCTGGCCGTGCGTCTCGCCGGCGCCTATGCGACGACCCTCAAGAAGGGGTCGACCGTCACCACGGCCCGTGACCACTCCCGTGGTGCGCGGGCTCTGAAACGGGCGGTGATCTCCGCGCTTCAGGCGAGCGCCATCGACGTACGCGACCTGGAGAACGTACCGCTGCCCGTGGCGCGGCAGCAGACGGCTCGTGGCAGCGCCGGCGGGATCATGATCCGGACGACGCCCGGTGTGCCGGACTCCGTGGACATCATGTTCTTCGACGGTCGGGGCGCCGATCTCTCGCAGGGGAGTCAGCGCAAGCTGGACCGGGTATTCGCGCGCCAGGAGTACCGCCGTGCCTTCCCCGGTGAGATCGGGGACCTGCACTTCCCGGCCAGCGTGTTCGACTCGTACACCGGATCGCTGCTGAGGAATGTGGACACGACCGGGATCGCCGAGTCCGGGCTCAAGGTCGTCGTGGACGCGTCCAACGGAAGTGCCGGCCTCGTGCTGCCCAGCCTGCTGGGCAAGCTGGGTGTGGACTCGCTGACCATCAATCCCGGTCTGGACGAGTCCCGGCCCACCGAGACGGCGGATGCTCGGCGGTCGGGGCTGGTGCGGCTGGGGGAGATCGTGGCCTCCGCGCGGGCCGCGTTCGGGGTGCGCTTCGATCCCGTCGGTGAGCGGCTGTCGCTGGTCGACGAGAAGGGGCGGATCGTCGAGGACGACCGGGCACTGCTCGTGATGCTCGACCTGGTGGCCGCGGAGCGGCGCAGCGGGCGGGTCGCGCTGCCGGTGACGACCACCAGGATCGCCGAGCAGGTGGCGGCGTACCACGGGACGCAGGTGGAGTGGACAACGACCTCGCCCGACGATCTGACGCGCGTCGGGCGGGACGACACCACGATCTTCGGCGGTGACGGCAAGGGCGGATTCATCGTCCCCGAGTTCAGCGGGGTCTTCGACGGCGCGGCGGCCTTCGTACGGCTGATCGGGCTGGTGGCCCGCACTCAGCTCACCCTCAGCCAGATCGACGCGCGGATACCGCGGGCGCATGTCCTCAAGCGGGACCTGGCGACTCCGTGGGCGGTCAAGGGGCTCGTGATGCGGCGAGTCGTGGAGGCTGCCGGAGACCGTTTCGTGGACACCACGGACGGTGTGCGGGTGGTGGAGACCGATGGGCGCTGGGTGATGGTGCTGCCGGACCCGGCCGAGGCCGTCACTCACCTGTGGGCGGAGGGTCCCGACGACGCGTCGGCCCAGGCGCTGCTCGATGAGTGGGCCGCGGTGGTGGACAGCGCCGGGCGCTGAAATCCCCAGCATGCGCGCGTGCCGGACAAGTGTCCCCGAGGGGGCCTGTCCGGCACGCCGGTGGGGCCATTCGGAGGTACTGGGCGCGACGTGCGACGATGTGCGGCATGCCGCAGCAGCCCCCCGTTCGGAGCACGCCTACGCGCCCCTCGCGCCCGGACGCCTCCATGTCGCTGCTCACCAACGTCATGGACCACAGCCTCGACGACGGTTACGCCGAGGCGGCCGCCCGGAAGAAGGCGGCGGACGGCGGTCTGCCCAAGACCCTCAGGGCGAAGCTCGGGCTCGCGGCCGGACTGGTGCTGGCCGCCCTCGTCGTCACGGTCGGTGCGGTTCAGGCGCGGGTCGCCGCCCCGGTCGTGGCCAAGGAGCGCGAGGAACTGATCGACCGGATCGATCAGGAGACCGAGGCCGCGGACAAGCTTGAGGACAGCGTCGACGAGCTGCGTGACGATGTGAGCGCGCGCCAGCGCGAGGCGCTCAAGGGAAGCGGCGGCAGCGCGCAGGCGGAACTCGTCGGCATCCTCTCCGGGGCCGTCAAGGTGCACGGGCCTGGCGTGAAACTGGTGGTGAACGACGCCAAGGAATCCGGCGGGGGCGGTGACGGGGACCCGCGCGAGACGTCCGGGTTCTCCGACACCGGACGGGTGCGCGACCGGGACATGCAGCGCGTGGTCAACGGGCTGTGGGAGTCGGGGGCCGAGGCGATCTCCATCAATGGGCAGCGGCTGACGGCGCTGTCGGCGATCAGGGCCGCGGGTGACGCGATACTGGTCGACAACAAGCCACTGGTACCGCCGTACACGGTGCTCGCGGTGGGGGACGGGAAGCGGCTGAGCAGCAGGTTCCAGGACAGCGCCGACGGGCTGTATCTGCATGCCTTGCAGGAGAACTTCGGCATCCGGACCGCCATCTCCGTGGAGGGGGATCTCCGGCTGCCCGCAGCACCCAGTGTGACCGTACGAACCGCACAGCCGAACACCGAGAAAACCGAGAAGGGCACATCGTGATCGCCGTACTGGGCCTCGTCGTGGGAGTCGTGGCCGGCCTGTTGGTCCGGCCTGAGGTTCCGGCGGTCGTCGAGCCTTATCTGCCGATTGCCGTCGTGGCGGCGCTGGACGCCGTCTTCGGTGGCCTGCGGGCCATGCTCGACGGCATCTTCGACGACAAGGTCTTCGTGGTCTCGTTCCTGTCCAATGTGGTCGTCGCCGCGCTGATCGTGTTCCTGGGCGACAAGTTGGGCGTGGGGGCGCAGTTGTCCACCGGTGTCGTGGTGGTCCTCGGGATCCGTATCTTCTCGAACGCCGCGGCCATCCGTCGGCATGTGTTCCGGGCGTGAGGCCGATGAGCAACCAGGACGAGACGGCCGAGAACAGGCTGCGCAAGGAACTGCCCGACGAGGTCCCGCCCGCGGCCGCCGGGTCCGCTGCGGAGGACTCCGAGTCACAGCCGGTCCTCACCGGACGGCAGCGGCTCGTCAAGGGACTGTGGCCCCCGCGTGTGACCCGGGCCCAACTGATCGTCGCCCTGCTGCTGTTCGGCCTCGGCTTCGGCCTGGCCGTGCAGGTCGCCTCCAACAGCGACGGGGACGACGCCCTGCGTGGCGCGCGTCAGGAGGATCTTGTCCGGATCCTCGATGAACTGGATGACCGTACACAGCGTCTTGAGGACGAGAAGCAGGGACTCGAAAAGCAGCGGGACGAGCTGGAGAACAGCTCGAACCAGGCCGAGGAGGCCCGCAAGCAGACGGTCGAGAAGGAGCGGCAACTCGGCATCCTGGCGGGCACGGTGGCCGCGCAGGGACCCGGTATCACGGTGACCATCGACGACACGAAGGGGACGGTCGAGGCGGACATGCTGCTCGACGCCATTCAGGAGTTGCGTGCGGCCGGGGCGGAGGCGATCCAGGTGAACGGGGTACGCGTGGTGGCAGGTACCTATCTGACGGATTCGGGGAACTCCGTGAGCGTCGACGGGAACAAGATCAACGCGCCCTATCGTTTCAAGGTCATCGGCAAGCCGCAGGACCTCGAACCGGCGCTCAACATCCCTGGAGGCGTGGTGCAGACCCTTGAGAAGGAGCAGGCCACCGTGACCGTCGAGCGGTCGGACAAGATCATTGTGGACGCCTTGCGAGCCGCGGAGAAGCCTGACTACGCTCGGTCGTCCTCGCGGTGAACCGGGGGTGCATGGGGGACGTCCGGCGAGGGCATGAGGTTGCGGGGGGTCGGCGCACCGAATGGGTGGTGCGTGGTGGAAACTGTCTGGTGGATACGGACGTTGTGAGGATGTCCGGGTCGGCCGGAGTGTGCAGTCAGGGTTCGTCCTGCCCCACGGGCGGGTCTATTTCAGTCAAGGGGAATCGCCCGTGAAGTTGTTTGCGAAGTTGTTCGGCAAGAGCGCGCGGCAGGGCAACGAAAACGCCACCGCCCGTCACCGCGCGCAGCCTGACGCAGAGGGCCAGCGGCCGTTGTTCCGAGACCAGGTAAGTGGTCCGGGCGGTGACATTTCCGGAGGTCAGGGCGCGCCGTCGGTTGACCCTGCCCAGTCCGGAGGCATAGGTTTCGGGCAACCGTCAACCTCAAGTACGGGTGGAGGGTTCTCCGCCGACCCGTACGCGTCCAATGCCCCGTCGGGGCAGCCGCGGCAGGAGGATCCGTCCATGTCGGCCCTGGTGTGCACGAGGTGCGGTAATCGCAACGCGGAGAACAGTCGCTTCTGTTCCAACTGCGGTGCTCCGCTGCGGGCGGGTGCCGTTCCCGAGCGTCCGTCCGAGACCACGTCCACGATCTCCATCTCCGGTCTTGAGGCCTACGACGCCGAGGCCACCGGTCAGACGCAGATGCCCGCCCTGTCCCCCGAGGCGCAGGCCGCCGTCGAGGCGCTGCCGCTCGGCTCCGCGCTCCTGGTGGTGCGCCGTGGGCCGAACTCGGGCAGCCGCTTCCTGCTGGACAGCGACCTGACCACCGCCGGCCGTCACCCGCAGAGCGACATCTTCCTGGACGACGTCACCGTCTCGCGCCGGCATGTGGAGTTCCGCCGCAGCCAGGACGGCTCGTTCACGGTGGCCGACGTGGGCAGCCTGAACGGCACGTACGTCAACCGCGAGCGAATCGACCAGGTCGCTCTGTCGAACGGCGACGAGGTGCAGATCGGCAAGTACCGGCTGGTCTTCTACGCGAGCCAGCGGGGCTACTGACCCTCCCCCGGAGAAGGTCCATGCTTCAGACACCGAGCGGCGGTGCCGGACACGGCACCGCCGCCACGGACAGCGGGCTGATGAGCATCGGCACGGTGCTGAACGTGCTGCGCGACGAGTTCCCCGAAGTCACCATCTCCAAGATCCGGTTCCTGGAGTCCGAGGGTCTTGTCGAGCCGCAGCGGACCCCGTCGGGGTACCGCAAGTTCAGCGCGGACGATGTCGAGCGACTCGGCCATGTGCTGAGGATGCAGCGGGACCACTATCTGCCCCTGAGGGTGATCCGGGAGCACCTGGACGCCATGGAGCGCGGCGAGGCCGTGCCCCTGCCCACCGTGGGCCGACAGCGGGACGGGGAGGCCGTACCGGAGTTCTCCGATGCTCCCACGGCGGCTCGGATCGGGCGGTCCGAGCTGCTGGCCGCCGCGGAGATCGGTGAGCGGGAGCTTGAGGAGTGGGAGTCGTACGGGCTGATCGCTCCACTGCCGGACGGTGGGTACGACGTGGAGGCGGTCACGGTGGCCTCGCTCGTCGCCGAGCTGGGGCGGTTCGGGATCGAGCCGCGGCATCTGCGGGTGATGAAGGCCGCCGCGGACCGTGAGGCCGGGCTCGTGGACCAGGTCGTGGCACCGCTCAGGCGCCACCGCAATCCGCAGACCAGGGCGCACGCCGAGGCCCGTACCAAGGAGCTGGCGGGGCTCACGGTGAAGCTGCACGCCGCGCTCGTGAAGACCGCGCTCGGGGTGCGGCTGCCCTGAGCCGGTGGGCCTCGGAAGGCCGGATGGGCCGCCCGTTCCCTGCCCGACTACCCAAACGTCCCGGGCACGGCCTAGGGTTGCTGTGTGAACGAGCTCGATGTCGTAGGTGTCCGGGTCGAAATGCCCTCCAACCAACCGATCGTGCTCCTGCGCGAAGTGGGAGGCGACCGCTACCTCCCCATCTGGATCGGCCCGGGGGAGGCGACGGCCATTGCCTTCGCCCAGCAGGGCATGGCCCCCGCACGACCGCTGACCCACGACCTGTTCAAGGACGTGCTGGAGGCCGTCGGCCAGGAGCTCACCGAAGTGCGCATCACGGACCTGCGTGAAGGCGTCTTCTACGCCGAGCTGGTCTTCGCCAGCGGGGTCGAGGTGAGCGCCCGACCGTCCGATGCCATAGCGCTGGCCCTGCGCACCGGAACGCCGATCTACGGCAGCGACGGCGTGCTCGACGACGCGGGCATCGCGATTCCGGACGAGCAGGAGGACGAGGTGGAGAAGTTCCGCGAGTTCCTCGACCAGATCTCACCCGAGGACTTCGGCACCAGCAGTCAGTGAGACGGCCCCGGCGGCCCGGCGACCAGCGGGTCAACGGCGAGCGGCCACGGCCCGCCGACGGCTCGGGCCCCGGCAATTGCCAGCGGCGAGTGAGAGCGTCCTGCGGCCTGCTCCCAGCGCATTCGGCTAGCCTTTCCCCGCGGTGGGGTACGGGAAACCACTCCTAGGGTGATTATCACTCGGCGTGCCGAGTGTGGCGATCGTTGACGCACCCCTGGTGACTGCCTACCGTCGAGAAGGCAGGTCAAGGACGGAGGTCGGCGTGAGAAGCAGCGGCGACGGTACGGCTGGGGGTGCCCCCGGACACGGTCTCGGGGCGAGCGGTCCGTATCCGCTTCACGGCAGCGCGGCCGACCACGCACCGCAGCGACCGGCGGCCGTGCCGAGCGGCGGAGGGGCGGCGCCCATGGCGTCCGAGCAGATCGGCTATCGAGGTCCGACGGCCTGCGCGGCCGCCGGCATCACCTATCGGCAACTGGACTACTGGGCGCGCACCGGGCTCGTCGAGCCGAGTGTGCGGCCCGCCTACGGGTCGGGGACGCAGCGCCTGTACAGCTTCCGGGACGTCGTCGTCCTGAAGATCGTCAAGCGGTTCCTGGACACCGGTGTCGCGCTGCAGAACATCCGTACCGCGGTGCAGCATCTGCGGGAGCGGGGATTTCGTGACCTGGAGCGCATGACGCTGATGAGCGACGGCGCCACGGTCTACGAGTGCACCTCGCCGGACGAGGTCCACGCGCTGCTCCAGGGCGGGCAGGGCATCTTCGGGATCGCCGTCGGTGTGGTGTGGCGGGACGTGGAGAGCGCGCTGACGCAGCTGCACGGGGAGCGGATCGACACCGGCGAGACGCTGGTCGGCCCCAATCCCGCCGATGAGCTGGCGCGGCGGCGGAACCGGGCGGTCTGAGGCCCGGCCGGGGGCCCAGGCACGGGGTCGGCTCGGGGGCATTGTCAGTGGCGTAGGGCAGCATCGGATATGTGAGAAACGCGCCCACGATCCTGCATCTCGACATGGATGCCTTCTTCGCCTCGGCGGAGCAGGCGTCCAAGCCGAGTCTGCGCGGGAAGGCCGTCATCGTGGGCGGGCTCGGGCCTCGGGGTGTGGTGGCGACGTGCTCGTACGAGGCGCGGGTGTTCGGCGTTCATTCGGCGATGCCCATGGCGCAGGCCCGGCGGCTCGCGCCGAACGCCGCGTATCTGGTGCCGCGGTTCAGCTTCTACCGGTCCATCAGTGAGCAGGTCATGGAACTGCTGGGGGCGCTCTCGCCGCTGGTGGAACCGCTCAGCCTGGACGAGGCGTTCGTGGATCTGGAGGCCGGGGGAGCGGCCTGGGACGCGGAGTCGGCGCGGCTGGCGGGGGTGAAGCTGCGGGCCGGCATACGGGCGGTCACCGGGCTGACGGGATCGGTGGGGCTCGCGGCCTCCAAGATGCTGGCCAAGATCGCCTCGGAGCAGGCCAAGCCGGACGGGCTGGTGCTGATCGAACCGGGGACCGAGCGGGCGCTGCTCGGGCCGATGTCGGTGCGGACCCTGCCGGGGGTGGGGCCGGCTACGGGGGACCACCTGCGGCGGGCCGGGATCCATACGGTCGATGAGCTGGCCGAGGCGGGGGAGGACGAGCTCGTGCGGCTGCTGGGGAAGGCGCATGGGCATGCGCTGTACGCCATGGCGCTGGCGCGGGATGAGCGGCCCGTGGTGGCTGAGCGGGAGGCGAAGTCGGTGTCCGTGGAGGACACCTATGACGTGGACATCCATGATCGGGTGCGGGTCGGGCTTGAGGTGGCGCGGCTGGCGGATCGGTGTGTACGGCGGCTGCGGGGGGCGGGGCTGTCCGGGCGGACGATCGTGCTGAAGGTGCGGCGCTACGACTTTTCGACGCTGACGCGGTCGGAGACGTTGCGTGGGCCCACGGATGATCCGGCGGTGGTGCGGGAGGCGGCTGCTCGGCTGCTGGAGTCGGTGGACACGACCGGGGGTGTGCGGCTGCTGGGGGTGGGGGTCAGTGGGCTGGCCGACTTTACCCAGGAAGATCTCTTCGCGCAGGCCGCGGGGGACGGCGTGGCGGCTGACATGGGGGAGGAGGGGAAGGTTGAGGCTGCTGCGCGGGAGACTGTGGAGCCTGGGGAGCGGCGGTGGGCTGCGGGTCATGATGTGCGGCATGCCGAGTTCGGGCATGGGTGGGTGCAGGGGAGTGGGGTGGGGCGGGTGACGGTGAGGTTCGAGACGCCTGATTCCGGGCCGGGGCGGGTGCGGACGTTTTTGGTGGACGATCCGGAGCTGTCGCCGGCCGAGCCGCTGCCGTTGGTGCCGCGAAGACCCGGGGCCTCGGTGGACGGGGTTCCTGCGTGACCGTTGTCCGGGCCGGCGTGGGGTGGGTTCGCGGGCGGTCCCGCCGGGCGCTGCGGCAATCCACAAGGGCCGGACGGCTCAGGTGTCCGCGTCCTCCGTGCCTGCCAAGTTGCCGAAGTCGTGGTCCGGGGGTGGGGGTGCGGTGATGTCCAGGCCGTAGTGGTGGTAGAGCTGGAGTTCCTGTTCGGGCGAGAGGTGGCGGCCTACTCCGAAGTCGGGGGCGTCCTTGATCAGGGAGCGGTCGAAGGGGACGTGCAGGGTGCCCTCCACGAGCTCGCTGGGCTCCAGGGGGACGAACGCGTCTCTGCTGAACAGGCCCGTGCGTATGGCTGCCCACTCCGGTACGCCGGTCGCGTCGTCGAGGTAGACCTCGTCGATCGTGCCGATCTTCGTACCGTTGCGGTCGAACGCCTTGCGGCCGATCAGGTTGCGCGGATCGATGTCGGTCTGCACGGGCCCTCCACTTGGTCGCAACTCATCCGTAAGCACTACGAAAGAGCACATTGGGGCAAGCGGCCACTCGAACGCCTGGGCGTTGACCTCGCTGGTAGGCTTTCAGACGGCTGCTGACCCCGTGCGGGAGAGTCCTCCGGACACCATCCGGAGGCGCCGAAGGAGCAAATCCTCCCCGGAATCTCTCAGGCCCACGTACCGCACGGACGAGGTCACTCTGGAAAGCAGGGCGGGTGTCGACGGCTTCCGCTCTCACCGACGGTGAAAGCCGGCTGCCCTCGGGCGTCCGGTGAAGCTCTCAGGTTGAGATGACAGAGGGGGAGGCCGTCCGGGTACCCGCGCCGTGGTGCCCCTCGAAGGTCGTGTCGACCAGGAGGCCTCCGCAATGACCGCCCATCGCATTCCGCTCTCCGAGCTCGAACAAGGAATCCCCTTCGAGCAGCGTCATATTGGTCCTGATCATGAGGCTCGGGCCAAGATGCTCGCGCAGGTCGGCTACGGCTCGCTCGACGAGCTCACCGCCGCCGCGGTGCCGGATGTGATCAAGAACGCCGACGCCCTCGACCTGCCGGGCGCCCGTACCGAGGCCGAGGTGCTCGCCGAGCTGCGGTCGCTCGCCGATCGCAACCAGGTGCTCGACTCCATGATCGGGCTCGGGTACTACGGGACCTTCACCCCGCCCGTCATCCTGCGCAATGTGATGGAGAACCCCGCTTGGTACACGGCCTACACGCCGTACCAGCCGGAGATCTCCCAGGGGCGGCTCGAAGCCCTGCTGAACTTCCAGACCATGGTCGCCGAGCTGACCGGGCTGCCCACCTCCGGTGCCTCGCTGCTCGACGAGGGGACGGCCGCGGCCGAGGCCATGGCTCTGTCCCGGCGTATGGGCAAGAACAAGAAGGGCCTCTTCCTGATCGACGCGGACGCCCTTCCGCAGACCATCGCCGTGATCGAGACGCGTGCCGAGCCGACCGGAGTGGAGGTCGTCGTCGCCGACCTCAGCGACGGCATCCCCGCCGAGATCGCAGAACGTGAGATCAACGGCGTCCTCATCCAGTACCCGGGCGCCTCCGGTGCCGTACGGGACATCAAGCCCGTCATCGAGCAGGCCCACGGGCTCGGCGCGCTGGTCACCGTCGCCGCCGATCTGCTCGCGCTGACGCTGCTGACCTCGCCGGGCGAGCTCGGCGCGGACATCGCGGTCGGCACCACCCAGCGCTTCGGCGTTCCGATGGGCTTCGGCGGTCCGCACGCCGGCTACATGGCCGTACACGAGAAGTTCGCGCGCAGCCTGCCCGGCCGGCTCGTGGGCGTGTCCGTGGACGCCGACGGGAACAAGGCCTACCGGCTCGCGCTGCAGACGCGTGAGCAGCACATCCGTCGTGAGAAGGCCACCAGCAACATCTGTACGGCGCAGGTGCTGCTCGCCGTGATGGCCGGGATGTACGCCGTCTACCACGGGCCCGAGGGGCTGAAGGGCATCGCGCGGCGGGTCCACCGGTACGCCACGATCCTCGCCGCGGGGCTCACCGCGGGCGGAGTCGAGGTCGTGCACGGTGCGTACTTCGACACGCTGACCGTGCGGGTTCCGGGACGGGCCGCCGAGGTCGTCGCCGCCGCGCGGGAAAACGGCGTCAACCTGCGTCTCGTCGACGCCGACCACGTCTCCGTCGCCTGTGACGAGACGACCGGGCGGGCCCAGCTGGGCGCCGTGTGGAGCGCCTTCGGGGTCGACGGGGACATCGAGGCGCTGGACGCCGGCGCCGAGGAGGCGCTGCCGCGGACCGCGCTGCGCGAGGACGAGTTCCTGACGCACCCGGTCTTCCACCAGCACCGCTCCGAGACCGCCATGCTGCGCTACCTGCGCCGGCTGGCCGACCGTGACTACGCGCTCGACCGCGGCATGATCCCACTGGGCTCCTGCACGATGAAGCTCAACGCGACGACCGAGATGGAGCCGGTCACCTGGCCGGAGTTCGGGCAGCTGCACCCCTTCGCGCCGGCCGAGCAGGCGCAGGGCTACCTCACGCTCATCCGTGAGCTGGAGGAACGTCTCGCCGAGGTCACCGGATACGACAAGGTCAGCCTCCAGCCGAACGCCGGCTCGCAGGGTGAGCTGGCCGGTCTGCTCGCCGTCCGCGGCTACCACCGCGCCAACGGTGACGAGCAGCGCACCGTCTGCCTCATCCCGTCCTCCGCGCACGGCACCAACGCCGCCAGCGCCGTGATGGCCGGCATGAAGGTCGTCGTCGTCAAGACCGCCGAGGACGGCGAGATCGACGTCGAGGACCTGCGGGCGAAGATCGAGCAGTACCGCGACGAGCTGTCGGTGCTGATGATCACGTACCCGTCGACGCACGGTGTCTTCGAGGAGCATGTCGTCGACATCTGCGCGCAGGTGCACGAGGCCGGCGGGCAGGTCTACGTCGACGGCGCCAACCTCAACGCCCTGGTGGGCCTTGCCAAGCCGGGCCACTTCGGCGGTGACGTCTCGCATCTGAACCTGCACAAGACCTTCTGCATCCCGCACGGCGGCGGTGGTCCGGGCGTCGGTCCGGTCGGTGTGCGCGCGCACCTCGCGCCGTATCTGCCGAACCACCCGCTCCAGCCCGCAGCCGGTCCCGAGACGGGTGTCGGTCCGATCTCGGCGGCGCCGTGGGGCTCCGCGGGGATCCTGCCGATCTCGTGGTCATACGTGCGGCTCATGGGCGGCGAGGGGCTCAAGCGGGCCACGCAGGTCGCGGTGCTCAGCGCCAACTACATCGCCAGGCGGCTGGAGCCGCACTACCCGGTGCTGTACACCGGCCCCGGCGGGCTCGTCGCGCACGAGTGCATCATCGATCTGCGTCCGCTGACCAAGACGACCGGTGTGAGCGTCGACGACGTAGCCAAGCGGCTCATCGACTACGGCTTCCACGCGCCGACGATGTCCTTCCCGGTGGCCGGCACGCTGATGATCGAGCCGACCGAGTCCGAGGACCTGATCGAGCTGGACCGGTTCTGCGAGGCGATGATCGCCATTCGCGCGGAGATCGAGAAGGTCGGTTCCGGGGAGTGGGCCGCGGACGACAACCCGCTGCGGAACGCTCCGCACACCGCTGCCTCGCTGGGCGGGGAGTGGGAGCACGCGTACAGCCGTGAGGAGGCCGTGTTCCCGGGTGGGGTCTCGGCCACGGACAAGTACTGGCCGCCGGTGCGCCGTATCGACCAGGCGTTCGGTGACCGGAATCTGGTGTGCTCCTGCCCGCCGCTGGACGCGTACGACGACTGATCCGGCGTAGGAAACAGGGCGGGCTCCGCCCGGCCTGTACGGCTCGGGCGGAGCCCCTTTTGTGTCAGGGGGTTGCCAGGGAGATCTCGGTCGACTTGATCAGGGCGACCACGGGGGTGCCGGGGGCCAGGCCCAGGTCGGTGGCCGCTTCTGTGGTGATCACTGACGTCAGTGCGCCCCCGGCGACCGTGATCTTGATCGAGGTCATCGCTTCGCCGGTGATGATCTCGCTTACCGTGCCGGGGAGTTGGTTGCGGATCGAGAGGCCGGTCACGGGGGCCGTGGTGAGGGCGACCTCAGTCGACTTCAGCAGGGCTCGTACGTCGGAGCCCGGGGTGAGGGCCAGGTCTGCGGCTGCTTCTCTGGTGATCGCGGCGGTGAGGTGGTGGCCGCCGGACAGGTCGACCTTGACGGTGGCCATGACTTCGCCGGGGGTGATGGCGGTGACGGTGCCCGGGAGTTGGTTGCGGATGCTGAGGGGCATGGGACGCCTCTGGTTCGGGGTGGGCTGGTGGGGCGTCCCACGGTAGCCGGGGGGTGGGCTTATGCCGGGTACGCGTGTGTTTGCGTCGCCTTGACGGTTGCCCAGACGGGGGCGCCGGGGTGGAGGTCGAGTTCCGCCGCGGCGACCGTGGTGAGGTCGGCGGCGAGGCGGAGTTCACCGGTGAGGTCCGCGCGGATCTGGTCGCCGTGGGTTTCCAGCCCTTCGACCCGGCACTGCCAGAGGTTGCGGGCGCTGGCGCCGGTGGGGCGGTCACGGAAGAGCGTCACGGCGCCCGGGGGAAAGGCGACGAAAACCGGGCCGTTGAGGTCTTCCGTGGTGGTGATGGCGGGGCCCGCGTCGAGATGGACCGTGTGGCCTTCCGCTTTGCCCTTGTAGAGGTTCAGGCCCACCAGTTGGGCGATGTAGTCCGTACGGGGGTGGCGGGCGATGTCCGCGGGGGTGCCCTCCTGGACCACTCGGCCGTGTTCGATGACCACCAGGCGGTCCGCCAGGACCATGGCGTCCAGGGGGTCGTGGGTGACCAGGACCGCCACTGCCTCGAACTCGGCGAGGTGGCGGCGGAGTTGGGCTCGCACTTCCAGTCGGGTGCGGGCGTCCAGGGCCGCCAGGGGTTCGTCCAGGAGGAGCAGACGGGGGTTGGTGGCGAGGGCTCGGGCCAGGGCGACGCGCTGGGCCTGGCCGCCGGAGAGGCGGCGGGGCTTGGCGGTGGCATGGTCGGTGAGGCCCATGCGCTTGAGCCAGGTGTGGGCCTGGGCTCGCGATTCGGACTTGGTGGCGCCTTGGCAGTGGGGACCGAAGGCGACGTTGTCGAGGGCGGTGAGGTGGGGGAAGAGGAGGTAGTCCTGGAAGACGACGCCCACCGGGCGGTTCTCGGGGGGTGTGCGGTCCAGGGGCGTGCCGTCCAGGCGGAGATGGCCGGCGGTGAGGGGGATCAGGCCCGCCAGGGCGCGCAGGGCGGTGGTCTTGCCCGCGCCGTTGGGGCCGAGCAGGGCCAGGACGTCGCCGGGGGCGGCGGTGAGCCTGACATCCAGATGGAAGTTGTCCCGGTCGACGATCAGGTGGGTGTCCAGGCCCTGGTCGCCTTGGGCGAAGGTGGTCATGGGGTGGCCATCCAGCGGTCGCGCAATGCCGCCAATACCGTGATCGACACGGCCAGGAGCACCAGGCTCAGGGCGATGGCGGCTGCTGGGTCTGATTGGAGGGCCAGGTACACCGCGAGGGGCATGGTCTGGGTTCGGCCCGGGAAGTTGCCCGCGAACGTGATGGTGGCGCCGAACTCGCCGAGGGCACGGGCCCAGGCCAGCACCGCTCCCGCCGCGATACCCGGGGCGATCAAGGGCAGCGTCACTCTGCGGAACGCCGTGAAGCGGGAGGCGCCCAGGGTCGTGGCCGCTTCCTCGTAGCGGGGGTCGGCCGCTCTCAGCGTGCCTTCCACGCTGATGACCAGGAACGGCATCGCCACGAAGGTCTCCGCCACCACCACGCCCGCCGTCGTGAACGGGAGGGTGAGTCCGAACCAGTCGTCCAGCCACTGTCCCACCACGCCGTTGCGGCCCAGGGCGAGCAGCAGGGCCACGCCGCCCACCACCGGGGGGAGGACCAGGGGCAGGGTCACCAGGGCCCGGACCAGGCCGCGGCCCGGGAAGTCCGTTCTGGCCAGCAGCCAGGCCAGCGGGACGCCCAGGAGCAGGCTCAGCGCGGTTGCCGCCGTCGCGCACACCAGTGACAGGCGCAGGGCGTCCCATACCTCTGGGCTGGTCAGCTGGTCCGGGAGGGTGCGCCAGGGGGTGCGTACCAGCAGGGCGATCAGGGGGACCACCAGGAACGCCAGACCCAGGAGGGCGGGGAGCAGCAGCGGCAGCGGCACCACACGGGGCCGGACGCGTCTGCGGCGGCCCTCCAAGGTCTCGGCGCTACCCGTCACGGCTTCAGGAATCCGGCCTCGGTCAGGACCTGCCGGCCCTCGGCGGAGCGCACCAGCTCCATGAACGCCTTGGCCGCGTCCGGGTTGGGCGCGTCCTTGAGAAGGGCGATCGGGTAGTCGTTGATGGCGTCGGCCGCCTCCGGGAAGTCCACGCCCCCCACCTTGTCACCCGCGGCCTTCACGTCCGTCCGGTACACGAGGGCGGCGTCGGCCTCCTTGAGCTCGACCTTGGTCAGGGCGCCCTTGACGTCCTGCTCGTACGAGACCGGCGTGACCTTGAGCCCGGCCGCCGTCAGTGCCTTGTCGGCCGCGGCCCCGCACGGCACCGTCTTGTCGCACAGGACCACCTTCAGGCCGGACTCGGTGAGGTCCTTGAGGGAGGAGATCTTGTCGGGGTTGCCCGGCAGAGTGGCGATCTCCAGCCGGTTGCGGACGAAGGTGACCGGGGTGCCGGCCGTGTCCTCCGCGTCCGTGACGATCGCCATGGTCTTCGGGCTGGCGGCGGCGAAGACGTCCGCGGGGGCGCCGCCCGTGATGTTCGCGGCGAGGGTGTCGCTGCCGCCGAAGCTGAAGGTGACCTTGGTGCCCGGGTGTTCCTTCTCGAACTGCTTGCCGAGCTCGGTGAAGCTCTCCTGGAGGGAGGCGGCGGCGAAGACGGTGACCGTGCCGGAGACCTTCGGCGAGGACGAGGAGCCGGACGCCGCGGACGTGCCGGAGTCGGACGAGGAGGAGCAGGCGCTCATCAGGAGCAGTACGGCGGCTCCCGCGCCGGTCGCCTGCAAGGTCCGGCGGGTCCGGCGGGCGTAACGGGTCGTCACTGGTCCACTCCCTCAGTCTCCGGGGGGAGGAAGCCGCCGGGCCTGACCGCCGGCTTCCCCCTCGCATACGCCGATCATACTGACGCATATGCGAGGCGTAAGTCTTCTGGCGCTTCGTATGAGCGAGGGAAGAAGCGGCTGGAGCTTCGTATATGCGGATGGACAGAGGCGGTTATGTGCGGTCGATGTGTACGTTTGTCGACTTCACGCGGGCCGTGGCCTCCATGCCGACCTCCAGGCCCAGTTCCTCCACGGCCTCCCGGGTGAGCAGGGAGACGAGCCGGTGCGGGCCGGCCTGGATCTCGACCTGGGCGGCCACGTCGCCGAGTTTGATCGCGGTGACGATGCCGGCGAAGGCGTTGCGGGCGGAGGTGTAGGGGGCCTCCTCGTCGGGCGTGGCCGCCGTCTTGGCGAGCTCCACCGAGAACGCGGCCAGATCCCGCCCGTCGATGAGCCGCCGGCCACTGTCGTCGCGGTGGGTCGCCACCCGGCCCGCGTCCGCCCAGCGGCGGGCGGTGTCCGGGCTGACGCCGAGAAGCCGTGCGGCCTGGCCGATCGTGTAGGACTGCATGCCGGTCACGATAGGGCGTCAGCCCGTGTGGACCCGGGGGCGGCGGGCCGGGTCCGGCTCCGCCTCGCGCAGGACCTCGCGGGTCACCGGGGCGACCTCGCCCTGGCCGAAGAGGAAGAAGCGCAGGAAGTTGGCGAAGGGGTTGCCCTCGGTCCACTCGAAGTAGATGTGCGGCGTGCAGCCGGTGGTGTCGCGGACGTGGAGGAGGAGGAGGAGGGCGGCCAGGGCGTTGGAGACCGAGGAGGACTCCAGGGTCAGGACGCGGTAGCGATGGTGCATGACCTCGCCGCGTACGGTCAGGCCGGACTCGAACTCGGACGGGTCGGTGACCGTGACCTCGACGAAGACGAAGTCGTCCCGCTCGGAGAGGTCGTTGTCCTGGCGGATCTGCTCGACCTTGTCCCGGTACTCGGCGATGTCGCGGGCGTCGGGCTCGTTGGCGATGAACCGGATCTTCCGGCTGGCGATGTCCCGGACGAATCGTTCCGCCATGTCGTCCATCGTCACGCTGGTCACACGCAGCTCGAAGGCGCGGGCCAGCCGGGAGGCCAGGGAGAGGACGATGATGCCCGCGATGAAGCAGGCGCCGATCTTCACACCGTCGGGGCGCTCGATGACGTTCACGATCGTCGTGTAGAGGAACACCGCGGAGATCACGGCGAAGGCGATGGTCCAGTTCCGCTGGCCTGCCTTGCGGGCGGCGATGGTCACGGCGATGGCGGCGGAGCTGATCAGGACCAGGACGCCGGTGGCGTAGGCGCCGCCCTGCGCGTCGACGTCGGCGTCGAAGATCCAGGTGACCAGGAAGGCGACCAGGGTGAAGACGATGACCATCGGGCGGACGGCCCGGGCCCAGTGCGGGGCCATGCCGTAGCGGGGCAGGTAGCGCGGCATCAGGTTGAGCAGCCCGGCCATCGCGGAGGCCCCGGCGAACCAGAGGATGGCGATGGTCGAGACGTCGTAGACCGTGCCGAAGGCGCCGCCCAGGTACTTGTGTGCGAGGAACGCGAGCGCGCGGCCGTTGGCCTGGCCGCCCTCCTCGAACTCCTTCTCGGGGATCAACAGCGTGGTGATGAAACTGGTGCAGATCAGGAAGCCGCTCATGATGAGGGCGGCGGTGGTGAGCAGCTTCTTGGTGTCGCGGATGCGGCCCTGGGGGTGCTCCTCGGTGTCCCCCAAGTCGCCACGGACGTGCGGCATGACGGCGACGCCGGTTTCGAAGCCGGAGAGGCCGAGGGCGAGCTTCGGGAAGACGATCAGGGCCATGCCGATCATGACGAAGACATTGCCGCGCTCGGCGGTCAGGGCGCCGGTCCAGTCGGTGACGACATGGCCCTCGGTGATGACCTGGTACAGGCCGACGATCACCACGACGGCGTTCAGCGCCAGATAGGCCCCGACCAGGGCGACGGCGACGCCGATCGCCTCCAGGAAGCCCTTGAGGAACACGGCGCCGAGCAGGGCGACGAACAGGAGGGTGATCAGCAGTTGCTTGTCGTGCAGGGCGCTGTTCAGATGCGGGTTCTCGACCAGGTGGGTGGAGGCGTCCGCCGCCGAGAGCGTGATGGTGATCAGGAAGTCGGTGGCGGCGAAGCCGAGCAGGGTCAGGACGAACAGCTTGCCCTTCCAGAAGGAGAGCAGCCGTTCCAGCATCGCGATCGAGCCCTGGCCGTGCGGACTCTCCTCGGCCACCCGTCGGTAGACGGGCAGGGCGCCCGCCAGGGTGACGATCACCAGCACGACGGTCGCGATCGGTGACAGCAGGCCGGCCGCCAGGGCCGCGATGCCCGGCTGGTAGCCGAGGGTGGAGAAGTAGTCGACACCGGTCAGGCACATCACCCGGTACCAGCGCTGGCCCTTGGGGGCCGGTTCGGGTTCGGCGTGCGGGCCCTGGGGACCGTGGCCCTTGCCCATGTCGGACAGGCCCTCCAGCATCCAGGCGCGCAGGCGACTGGGCGGGGGGTGTTCCGTGGTGGCCATCGGCGGGCTCCTGATGCGCTGGTCAGCGTGCGTTTTCGGCCATCACGCGGACGGCGGCACCAGCGTAAGCGGAGAGTTACGCCTAGGCCCTGGGATGAGGGGGCCCTGGGCGTCAAGCTTCCGTTAAGACCGGCCCGTCCTAATCGAGCCCCGAGACCTTGAACACCGCCCGCGCGGTCTCGCGGTCGACGCGCTCGGTGATCCGGCGCAGCGCCGTCGTTCCGCACAGCAGGGAGCCGCCTCTCACGGACCGTCGGGCGTCCTCGGCGAGCCGCAGCCACAGGTCGGGGTTGTCGATGAGGACCCCGGGGTCGATCTCCACCCGGTCGCCGAAGGCGTCCCGCAGCACCAGGCGCTGGGCCACGCCGTCGAGGCAGCGGACCGACACCAGCAGGTCGGTGCGTACCCGCTGCGTCCGCAGCAGCCGACGCGACTCCAGCCAGCCCTCACCCGCGGTGACCCGGGCCGGGTACAGGACGGCGAGAAGCAGGGCAGCGAGGGCGAGCCAGAGGAAGCCGCGCCATGCGGTGAAGGTCTCGGCGGCCAGGTCGACAAGAAGGAGGAGTCCGAGGAGTACGGCCGAGCAGCGGACCGAGTCGAGTACGTCGGGCGCCCAGTGGCGGTCGTGCACCACCGGGGCCCGGAGCGGGGCGTCGTGGTGTCGCATGCCGTGGACGCTAGACCCATCCTCCGCACGTAGCGGTATCGGTTGAATCCGCTGGTGGGCCGTGACGGCGGGAGGGGTGTCGGT
>NZ_JAVRBF010001399.1:0-241 GCF_032436805.1 Streptomyces sp. P17
GTTTCAAGTCCACCTTCAACCACTTCCTGCTCAGGCAGCAATTCGAGCAGCTGGCCCGGCTCGACCCGATGACCGGCCTCTTCAACCGCTCGGCGCTGGCGAGCGACCTGACGCGGATGATCGCCGATCGGGGCGATCGCCTGGTGGCGATCCACGCCATCGATCTCGATCACTTCAAGGCCGCCAACGACAGCTTCGGCCATCCGGTGGGGGACGCGCTGCTGCGGGAGGTGGCGGCCCG
>NZ_JAVRBF010001400.1:0-241 GCF_032436805.1 Streptomyces sp. P17
GAAAAATAGTGACGAGGATGTTGCTGTCATGCGTGAGAGCTATAACCAACGTAGACGCTACCTCTTAAATCGTATGGAGCAGCTAGGTTTGCCTTGCTTTGAACCATTCGGCGCTTTTTACATCTTCCCAAATATTTCTGAATTTGGCATGACTTCAGAAGAGTTCGCCACTAAATTGATTCAAGAAGAGCGTGTAGCTGTTGTACCCGGTACGGCTTTTGGCGAAAGTGGCGAAGGTTTT
>NZ_JAVRBF010001401.1:0-241 GCF_032436805.1 Streptomyces sp. P17
CTGCATTTGATGTGCGCAACAGACCGCCTCGGACCAGCCGAGATATTCATCCAGTTGAATGTAGAGTTTGGCATTCGGAAAAGCTCCGAAATTGCCCATATGATCGAAGTGCATATGTGTGATGAGGATAACGTCGACGTCCTTGGGTGAAAAACCGACTTTTGCGAGAACATCTACCGGATCTTCCCAATTCGAGAAGGCGTACCGCTTCAACCAATCCCCCTTGCTGAATCCGCAGTCG
>NZ_JAVRBF010001402.1:0-241 GCF_032436805.1 Streptomyces sp. P17
TCGTTGACACATACTTTGCGCCGTATGTGAGTGCGCAGAAAGAGGCGGAGGCGAAGAAAGCGCGTATGTCTCTCTGTCTCTCTGTGTCTCTGTCTGTCACTGCTCTCTGTGTCTCTGTCTGTCACTGTGTCTCAGTGTCGTGTGTGCCGTATGATTTCGGTTTGGCCGCTGCGGAGATCGCGAGCACTGCACACAACATCACACACAGACACGAACAGACAGAGAGACACAGAGACACAGT
>NZ_JAVRBF010001403.1:0-241 GCF_032436805.1 Streptomyces sp. P17
GAACTACATTGCCCGAAAATGCAACAACTGAATTAAATGCTGCATTCAAAAGCTTGGGGTATATTTCAGAGGATGGTATGACAAACTCAAACACACCTTCTTCTGAAAATATTAAAGCATGGGGTGGGGATACGGTTGCAAGTCCTCAAACAGAGAAAGAAGATACCTTTTCTTACACTTTGATTGAAGCATTAAATACTGATGTTTTGAAGGAAGTATATGGATCTACAAATGTAACAGG
>NZ_JAVRBF010001404.1:0-241 GCF_032436805.1 Streptomyces sp. P17
TTTGGACTGCTCTTCGCCGTTTGCCTCGGCTGCATCCGCCGCCTCGTCCCAAGCCTCGTCCCACTTCATCGCGAGGTCATATTCCTCGTCGGTGCCCTCGGTGCTGTATGGGTTGTCGCCAGCTGGGATGCCTTCGCGGTAGGCGATAGCGCCGTCCAGCGCGATCCCCGCCTCATTGCGCTTGATCACAAGGCTCACCGGAGCTGGGTCTTCGAAAACTTCCGGTGCCTCAACGGTGTGT
>NZ_JAVRBF010001405.1:0-241 GCF_032436805.1 Streptomyces sp. P17
GGGCGGTACAAATATAAATGACGGTGTGCTGCAGGTTGGCAGCGATGACAATCTGGGAGATTCGACAGGCGGGCTCTTCTTCAATGGTGGCGAGCTTCAGGTCACTGGCAGCGATTTCAAGTCGAACCGTGAGGTTGGACTTGAGAACGGGGGCGGCACAATCGACTCCATGCTGAACGTTGTGGAGATGTCGGGCAGTATTACTGGTGTCGGTAATTTGACGAAAATCGGCGAAGGTCAG
>NZ_JAVRBF010001406.1:0-241 GCF_032436805.1 Streptomyces sp. P17
GCAATGCCCGAAGCCCTGCTGATCTTCCCCAACGCGATCGTGCGGCCGCGCATGCTGGAGGACGTTGCCTGCCGCGCTGTCCGCCTGCCGCAGGAGAGGGCGCTGGTCCACCTGCAGTTCCGCCGGCGGCGGGCGAATGGAACAGGACGATCTCGCGGATGCCTGCGGCTTCGAGCTCGCCATGTCGGCGCGCGAAGGATCGCAGGTGCGGGTTGCAGATCGGGCAGCCCGCGAACCGGCG
>NZ_JAVRBF010001407.1:0-241 GCF_032436805.1 Streptomyces sp. P17
TGCAGGGCTTTAAACGTTGGATTATGGGCAACGAGTGGACGAATGGCCAAGTATAAAGCTCTTCGCAATCGACTTCGTCCTCGTTTTGTGATCTTGGTTTGCCCCTTAAACTTCCCGGAACTATGTTCACGTAATGACAGCCCTGCATCAATACTACACAAAGCGTCCTGATCGACCTTTGAAGAAACAGCAGTCACTGATTGCCTTGTGTTGTAAATTACTACGTGTCTTATTTGTCATT
>NZ_JAVRBF010001408.1:0-241 GCF_032436805.1 Streptomyces sp. P17
GATGCAATCGTGCCGATCAGGGCAGTCCAGATGCCATACTGCAACAACCGAGCCTGCAACATGCGGAGCGAGACCTCGATCGAGCGGCCGGATGTCAGCAACTTGCGGACACTGGCGATGATCTCCTTGGTCTCTCCCCACGTCTCGGTCACGCTGCCCATCAGTTCCCGCTGCTTGAAGACTTCGCCAACGTCGATGCGAGCGGCGCGCACCATGAATTTCGCTTCGTCTTGCAGCGGAT
>NZ_JAVRBF010001409.1:0-241 GCF_032436805.1 Streptomyces sp. P17
CCCGCCTGCGCGGGGATGACGAACGTGAGTTGGGCGTTTATCCCCCCCGCCCTACGGGCAACCCTCAAGAGGGGAATTAAAACTGGCATTATTCACGAAAAACCACTTATCGCCGTTAGTCAAAAGACTAATTGGTTACAGGTATGGGTAGTGGTTTAAAACATGAATAGAATATATGAGTAAGCGGTCACAGTTTGCTCTTTTTTTGATAGAAACCCTTACCATGGTATGGGCGTTCATT
>NZ_JAVRBF010001410.1:0-240 GCF_032436805.1 Streptomyces sp. P17
GCCTGCACATCCCCGGCGAAGTCGATAGATGACGACGAGAATCGGATGCTGTTGAACGACTCGACCCAGCCGTCAGAGTCGATCAGGCCGCGCAGCAACTCCAAGCGCTCTGCCCTACTAGCGCGCATATATGCGGCAGGGATGCGCTTCTCGTTGGAATACTTCCCCCAGAGCCCCAGTTCGACAAGCTTGTCCTTCAGCCAATTCAGACGGCGCTTGGTCCCACTAATCCGGTAGTCG
>NZ_JAVRBF010001411.1:0-240 GCF_032436805.1 Streptomyces sp. P17
GGCCGCCGGCACGCGCGTGACCCGCGCGAGCCGCGCCGAGGCCGACGCGCGCGGCGTCGCCGACTTCATCGCCTGCGACGATCCCGGCGGGAACCGCGTGGAGATCTTCCACGGCGCCGCGCTCGCCGACAGTCCGTTCGTCGCGGGCCGGCCGATCTCCGGCTTCCGCACCGGCCCGCTCGGCATGGGACACGCGGTGCTCCATGTGGCCGACGTGGCGCCACTGCTGCCGTTCTACCG
>NZ_JAVRBF010001412.1:0-240 GCF_032436805.1 Streptomyces sp. P17
TTCGGACTACTGATCGGCTTCATGGGTGGCGGCGTGCTGACCGTAACGTCGTTGCTCAGCATTGCGGCTCTCCTCGCACTTCTCTTTCTGTCGCGTGGCAGGAGGGTGGCGGCGGAACAAGCGCCGCTTCCGGAATCGTAGCCTAGCACGCGACAGGACGGTCTCCCGCATCGATGCGACTCTCAAGAACCACAAGCAACGCGCGCCGCTTTCGGCTAATGCTGCCCGTACAGCCGGACC
>NZ_JAVRBF010001413.1:0-240 GCF_032436805.1 Streptomyces sp. P17
TCACCAGCGTTTAGAAAATAGATCCAATCTCCAGCACTCAATAAAATACCTTTATTCATTGCATCGTATATACCATTATCAGGCTCCGAAACATATTTACTCACAAGAAAAGATTTAGATAATTCATCGATTTTACCACACTCAGAAAAACCATCGATTACAATAAGTTCGAGATGAAAACGGGACATATGCTGACTTTCTAAGGATTTGATGGTTTTTTCTAAACCGATACTATCCTTG
>NZ_JAVRBF010001414.1:0-240 GCF_032436805.1 Streptomyces sp. P17
CCTACGATAAGATGGAAGTCGTAGGACGTGGTGGAACTGACCTCCGTGCAGTTCGTAAGTGGATCATCAAGAATAGACCCAAGGCCATGATTATCTTCACTGATATGGGCTGTGAGGCTATGGAACCACTTGAGCCAAGTGACATGGTTCCAATTCTTTGGATCGTGTTCAACAACCCAACGGCCATCGTCCCACATGGGAAGGTGATCCACATTCAAGAATGATGTGGGGGAGCTTCGG
>NZ_JAVRBF010001415.1:0-240 GCF_032436805.1 Streptomyces sp. P17
CATGCACGGTTTTTAACCTCGATTCTTTTGTCGTGCATTCTCCAAACAGGCACTAAGTTTCCGTCATCTTGTGGAGTATATAGAGCAATATTCCATAGAACACCACTTTTAAATTCAAAGAGTTTTTCACGTAATACTACTAATGGCCAAATTAAACTGTGAACCATTTTGTCAATGTCATCTTCGCTAAGCTCTTCGCCAGCGCTTTCTAAATTTCTCACCCGGCCAACAGCAAAGCTT
>NZ_JAVRBF010001416.1:0-240 GCF_032436805.1 Streptomyces sp. P17
ACCATACCCGGAATACCAGCAACACCAGCCAGATCATAGCCAAAGGAATAGGCAGGCGTAGAGAAGCGATTGCCAGACGAGCGAGCATACTCAGTCGGCATACCGATCTTGCGTTCCTTACCGTTTACAACCTGTTTTACAGGCTCAAGGTTGTTGATCTGCGAAGACATGAAATTGAAGTTCTGCTTACCGGTGCGAACCGATGCAGTGATATGTTCCATACCCTTCTGGATTTCACGC
>NZ_JAVRBF010001417.1:0-240 GCF_032436805.1 Streptomyces sp. P17
CTCGGCGCGAGTGCGCCGGGCGATAGACAGGCCCGGCGTCGAGCGCGGATTCGACGCTTAGTCGCGGAAAGCGCTGCGACGCTGATGCGCCGCCGGACCATGGCCCGCCGCGATCCGGCCTTGCTCGACCTCCTGGCGCAGATCGAAGCAGGGCTGATCAGCCTCGACGAGGCGGTGGCGGCCGTGATCTCGGAGGGGACCAAGATGCCAGATCGGATCTCTGACCAAACTCAGGTAGCG
>NZ_JAVRBF010000098.1:0-20001 GCF_032436805.1 Streptomyces sp. P17
CGCCTTCGAAGGCCGCCTGACCCCGAGCAACAACTGACACCTCAACAACCAAGATCAGCCGTTAAATTGACACACCCAGCTGTAGACGCATCCGTGCCGAGCGGGCTGTGGAGAGTGACAAGTCCTCCACAGAAGGATTCGCCAATGAATTCCCTCATGCACGATCCATCTGTCGTCACAGCATCGTTGACCGCCGTTTCGGCGGCGTTGCAGGTATTGCGGATCTGGTGGGCGTCCCGGGCTGAGGCCACTAGCATCAGCCGCGCACTGCACATCCGACGCTCCGGATTCGAGATCACGATCTGCTCGTCGGATCAGGCTCAGGAGGGGAAGCGGTGACGATCGCGCGTCCAGGGGATTCCGAAGAACTCAGCGGGCAGGAGTCGTTCGACGACTTCTACCGCCGGAGCTATGCAGCCGTGCTGGCGCACGCCCGGTGGCTGTGCGTGCACCGAGAGGAGGCCGAGGATGCTGTGCAGCTCGCATACGTTCAGCTCTGCAACCGCTGGGGGCGGATCTCAGGCTATGAGTCGCCCGAGGCGTGGCTCCGCCGCGCTGTCGGGCAACACATCATGAAGGCGGAGCGCACACGACAGCGGCGGCGCAAGTGGGAGTTGGCCTGGTTTCAAGGGCGTCGGATGGACACCCAGCCCGTGACTGCGGCTCCGGTGGAGGACACCGTCTTTGTACGACAACTCCTGCGGATCATTCCCCGCCTCCCGCGACGCCAACGCCAGGTACTGGTGCTGCACTGCTTGGAAGGGCTGCCACAGGAAGAGGTCGCCGCGGAGCTCGGCATCAGCCGCAGCAGCGTGGCCAACAGCCTGGCGCAGGCGCGTGCACGCCTGAAGAAGATGCTGGGCCTCGGCAACGACGCAGACATTGATACCGGCGACGCCCTGGTCCCTGCCCCGACACGGGACGTGCCCGCGCCTGCCGGGCTGCCCGGCTCCGACGCACTGACCGGCCTGCTCCAGGAGGCGCACCGAGGGCTCACCGCGGAGTGCGAGCCGTCGCCGGAAGAGCTGGAGCGCGGGCTTGCCACGGTACGGATGCGCGCGGCAGCTGTGGGCGAGGAATGAAGCCGCGTCCCGAAACACGCGAGCTGCTCTCAGCTGTGGTGCTCCTCGTGGTGGCGGCCGTACTGGTGGCGGGAGTTCTCCTCGTCCTCACCGTGGTCGGCGGTGTCTGGTTCGCCATCGGCGCACTTTTGCTGGCCGAGGCCGCTGTTCTGCTCCCTGTGGTCCTCGTCGTTGCAGTCGTCACGCAGCTGCTCTTCGAAGTGACCGTCGCAGTGGCCCGTCATGTCCGCCGAACCGGGGGTCTCCCTACACGGAGAGTGCGTGTCGCCCGATCCGAAG
The DNA here is from genome assembly GCF_032436805.1 of Streptomyces sp. P17. Classification (NCBI taxonomy): domain Bacteria; kingdom Bacillati; phylum Actinomycetota; class Actinomycetes; order Kitasatosporales; family Streptomycetaceae; genus Streptomyces; species Streptomyces sp. P17. The sequence goes on from NZ_JAVRBF010000098.1 coordinate 1,362, forward strand.
CGACTCGGCTGTGGCAGTTGATCACGGAGCTCGCCAAGGAGATGCACGCGCCGATGCCCGCTCATCTGTGGCTGACACCGGATGCCAATTGCTCGGTGTATGAGCTGCCTCAACGCCATGCGGATTGCCGGTGGAGCAGACACTTGTGTGTCGGAGTTCCGCTCCTCGTGGGAATGACGACGAGTCAGTTACGTGCGGCGATCGCCCACGAACTCGGGCACTACGCGCAAGAACGGGCCCGACTCGGCACCACCATCCACCGCGGAACCAGCATTCTCCGGGCCACGACCCGCAGCCCGGAATCCGCCCTCTTCCCCACGAGCGATATAGACGCGATCGTCCAGCGGGTCGCCGGGTTCCAGCATTACCTCCTTGAGCGGTACGCCGTCCTGTACGACACCGTCACGCTGGCGGTGCGGCGTCGCCACGAGTACGCGGCGGACCGCACCGCAGCCGCCGTTGTCGGCTCCAAGATGATGGCCGACGCGCTGCTCGCCGCCGAGGCCACGAACAGAGCGTGGGGTCGCTTCATTTCCACATATCGGCCCAGGTACCGGCACGCAAAGCCGAAGCTCCTGATGCCGGAAGACCCCTTCCAGGAATTCGCCCACCAGCTCTCGGGCACATCCCCCGCTTCTTCGACAACCCCTGATCCGCAACAACCCGAGACGTCGGCAGCCAGACGCTCAAGCCGACGGGACGCCCACCCACCACTAGCACAGCGACTGGCGGCTCTGACGGTGGACCCTGTCGCCGGGACGTCGGCATATCCGAACCAGGATCCGGCCATGACTCTGGTGAGTGGCGAGCTCCGCCTGATCAGGCGCGCTGCGGATCAGCTCCGATCGCCCGAATCCCGTTGTGACACGCTAGAGCGCTTCAACCCGGGAAGGATTCTTCGATGGGGCACCATTCCATTCACGCTCGCGGCATGGCTGGCATCATGGAGCGTCCCCCTCGCGTGGGGTCATTTTTTTGACTCGGCGACTTTCTGGGTATTGTATTTCGGGAATTCTGTTGCCTTCTCCGCTGTGCTGCTGTCCTGCACCCTCCTGTTAAGCAAGGGCAACGACAGATGGTTCACTGCAACTGCGCCGGCTCCCCGAAAATTAAGGCGCGCTATAAATTTGACAACTGCTCTTTACGTCTACTCGATCCTGGCTCTCGGATTTTTCGGAGCGCGAGAGTTCCGCATGGAAAATCTGGGTCCGGCATTAATCGTCGGATGGCTCGGTGTCAAATTCTGCAACCCTCGTGCCGAGACGTCGCTGCTCCGCATCATCTTCGTGTGCGGGGCGGCTATGGGGTTCCTGATGCAACAGAGCGGCACGTGGCCCCCTTCGCGTTGACTCTGCAGCTTCAGCATCTTGAACGAGCCCTCCGGGGACACCTGCTGATCCGCGGCCAGCGGGGTACCGGATGCAGCTCAGCCCGGATCCACCGGCTGACGTCTGTGGACAACTTCTCCGGGAATGAAGAAGAGCCTTGTGACCTGCGATGATGGGAGTTCTTGAGGCTTCCAGCACGCACGATGACAAGGCTCTTCCGAGATGCAATCTTCCCATACCCGGACTACTGGGCCGAACACACCCTCGCACCGGTGCGCTTCGCCGACGGGTTGCGCACTCTGCTCGACGCCGGGGACGCGGCGCTCGTGGAGGTCGGACCGGGCCGCACCCTGTCGACCCTCGCCGGCCCGGCCGTCGCCGGGCGGGAGACGACCGTGGTGCCGTCGATGCGGCACCCGCGCTCGGACCGGTCCGATCCCGAGGTCCTGGCGGAGGCCGTCGGCAGTCTCTGGACGACCGGCGTGGAGATCGGCTGGCGCGCGCGCCAGCCGCACCGGCGACGCGCGGCCCGACTGCCGCTGTACCCCTTCGAACGGCGGCGTCACTGGCTCACACAGCCGGCCGCCGGATCCCCGCCCGAGGCCGCCGCACCGGCGCCCGTCGCCCCGGCCGCCACCGTGACGGCGGAAGCGGCGCCCGTCGCGGCGGACGATCCGTTCGAAGGACCCGACGCCGACGTGCGGCGTTCCGTCGCCGGCATTTGGTCGGAGCTGCTCGGTGTTCCGCTGGTCGTGCCGTCGGACAACTTCTTCGACCTCGGCGGCCACTCGCTGCTCGGCACCCGGCTGGCCACCCGGCTGCGTGAGCGCTTCGGCGTGGAGGTACGGCTGCGCGAGCTGTTCACCGAGCCGACGGTGGCCGGGCAGGCCGCCCTGGTCGTCGCCCTGAGCGGGCTCGCCCGCACGCGTCCGGAGCGCCGCGAGACCTACGAAGAGGGGGAGCTGTGAAGGTCGTCGACCTGCTGCACCGGTTGCGCGAGGCCGGGATCGAACTGTGGGCGGAAGGGGAGAAGCTGCGTTTCAGCGCCCCGCCGGGCGCGCTCACCGACGAACTGCGCGCCGCGCTCAGGGAGCACCGGGACGAGGTCCTGGACCTCCTGTCCCGGGCCTCGGCCGCACCGGAGACGGCCGAAGCCATCACCCCGGCCGCGCGCGGCGCGGCACTGCCGCTGTCCTACCAGCAACGCCGTATGTGGTTCTTCGAACAGGTCCACCCCGGCACCTCCACCTACCACATGACGGCGTCCTGGCGGATCGGCGGGCGGCTGGACACCGCCGCGCTGGAGCGCAGCTTCCACGCCGTCGCGGCCCGGCACGAGAACCTGCGCGTCCGGTTCGCCGTCGAAGGCGACGAGCCGGTGCAGGTCGTCGACGACCGCGTGCACCTGCCGCTGCCCGTGATCGACCTCACCGCCGTCGCCGAGTCCGCGCGCGCGGCCGAGCTGCAGGAACACGTGGCCGCGGAGAGCACCCGTCCCTTCGATCTCTCCAGCGGCCCGCTGCTCCGTACCACTTTGCTGCGCACCGGCGAGGAGGAGCACGTTCTGGTCGTGGTCCTGCACCACATCGTCGGCGACATGTGGTCGGTGGATCTCCTGCTCAAGGAGATCACGGTCCTCTACCGGGCCGGCGGGCTCGCAGCGGACGCACGGCTTCCCGAACTCCCCGTGCAGTACCCGGACTTCGCCGTCTGGCAGCGCACCCGGCCGGCCGACGACCGGCTCGCCCACTGGACCCGGGCCCTCGCCGGGGCGCCGACCCTGCTCGAACTGCCCACCGACCGGCCCCGACCGACGGCGCCCGGCCATCTCGGCGCCCAGGAGTCGCTGGCCCTGCCCGCCGATCTGATCGCCGAGCTGGACCGGCTCTGCCGAGCCGCGGGCGCGACCCGCTTCATGGCGCTGCTGGCCGCCTTCCACGTTCTCCTCTCCCGGTACACCGGCGAGAGCGACACCCTGGTGGGCTCGCCCGTCGCCGGCCGCACCCGGGCCGAGGTGGAGAACCTGATCGGTTTCTTCGTCAACACCGTGGTGCTGCGGGCCGATCTGGCCGACGATCCGACGTTCACCGAGCTGCTCGCACGGGTGCGCGACGGCGCCCTCGGGGCCTTCGAGCACCAGGAGATACCCGTCGAACAGGTGGTGGAGGCGGTCCAGCCGCGCCGCGATCCGGCCCGCCCACCGCTGTTCCAGGCGCTCTTCGTGGTGCAGAACACCTCGACCGATCCGCTGGACCTGCCGGGCCTGGTCGTCGAGCCGCTGGACAGCAGCAGGGTCGCCACCGAGTTCGACCTGACGCTGGAGTTCACCGAGTCCGACGGCGAGCCGCGGGCCACCGTCCTGTACAACGCCGAGGTGTTCCACGCCGACACCATGCGCCGTCTGCTCGGACACTGGCGGAGGCTGCTGCGTGCGGTCGTGGCCGACCCCGGCCGGCGGGTCGGAGAGCTGCCCCTGCTGGACGAGGAGGAGCGGCACCTGTCGCTGGACCTGTGGAACGCCACCGCCCGGGATCACTCCCGGGCGCCCGTCCACGAACGCATCAGCCGCCAGGCCGCGCTCACCCCGCACGCCCCGGCCGTCGTCTTCCGCGGCCGGCGCCTGGACTACGCCGGACTCGACGCCGCCGCCGGCCGGCTGGCGGCCAGGGTGCGCGCCGCCGGAGTGAGCGCCGACCAGCCGGTCGCCGTCTGCGTCGAGCGTTCACCGGAGATGGTGGTGAGCCTGATCGGCGTGCTCCGGGCCAGCGCCTGCTATCTCCCCGTCGACGCCGCGCTCCCGCCCGAGCGTCTGGCGTACATGCTGAGCGACGCCGGGGTCCGCGTGGTGGTCACCACCGCAGCCCAGCGCCACCGCTTCGACGGCTTCCCGGTCCAGGTGGTCCTGGTGGACGACGACCGCCCGGCGCCCGAGAACCCCGAGCCGGTCGACAGTGCGCCCGGCGACCTGGCCTACGTGATCTACACCTCGGGCTCGACCGGGCAGCCCAAGGGCGTCACGGTCGAGCACCGGTCGCTGGCCAACTTCCTGTCGGCGATGGACGAGGTGATCGGCGCCGACGGCGACCCCGGCGTCTGGCTCGCCGTCACCAGCATGTCCTTCGACATCGCCGCCCTGGAACTGCTGTGGCCGCTGACCCGCGGCTGGACGGTCTTCGTGCAGGACGACGGAGATGTCCTGCCCGGGGCCGTCACCCAGAGCCCCGCCGCGACGCGGCCGCTCGACTTCAGCCTGTTCTACTTCGCGGTGGGCGGCGACGGCGACGACCCCTACCGGCTGCTGCTCGACGGCGCCCGCTTCGCCGACACCCACGACTTCTGCGCGGTGTGGACGCCCGAGCGGCACTTCGCCCCCTTCGGGGGCCCCTACCCGAACCCCTCGGTCACCTCCGCCGCTCTCGCGGTGGCCACCGAGCGGGTCCAGATCAGGGCCGGCAGCGTGGTGCTGCCGCTCCACCACCCGGCGCGGGTGGCCGAGGAGTGGGCGGTCGTCGACCACCTGTCGAAGGGCCGCGTCGGACTCTCCTTCGCCTCCGGCTGGCACGCCGACGACTTCGCGCTGGCACCGGACCCCTCCGTCTTCGAGCGCCGACGCGACACCATGCGCGAACACATCGAGACCGTTCGCCGGCTCTGGCGCGGCGAAGCGGTCCAGGTGCGAAACGGAGCCGGGAACGACATCGGGATCCACACGTTCCCGCGCCCGGTCCGGTCCGAGCTGCCGGTCTGGCTGGCGGCCGCCGGCAGCCCCGACACCTTCCGCGCCGCCGGCGAGGCCGGCGCCGGGCTGCTGACCCATCTGCTGGGTCAGAACCTCGAGGAGCTGGAACAGAAGATCTCGTTGTACCGCGAGGCCTGGAAGGCCGCAGGCCACGACGGGGACGGCCATGTCGTGCTGATGGTCCACACCTACATCGGATCCGACGCGGCCGACGTCCGTGAGACCGTCCGCGCGCCCTTCCGCGCCTACCTGCGGCAGTCGTTCGGGCTGGTCCGGTCGCTTGCGCCGAGTCTCGGCATCGACGGCGAGCCCACCGAGCAGGACGTCGAGGCGCTGCTGGACCACGCCTTCGAGCAGTACTACGACGGCGGCGCCATGATGGGGACCGTCGCCCAGTGCACCGCGATGGCCGAACGCATCCGCGCGGTCGGCGTCGACGAACTGGCCTGCCTGATCGACTTCGGCGTGCCCACCGAGGACGTCCTCGCCTCCCTTCCGCTGCTGGACACGGTCCGCCGTCGCTTCGCCGCCGCCGAGGGAGCCGCCGAGGAGGCGGACTACGGCGTCGCCGCCCAGATCGAGCGGCACGGCGTCACCCACCTCCAGTGCACGCCGTCCCTCGCGAGCGTCCTCACCACCGATCCGGGCACCGAGCGGGCCCTGCGGCGGCTGGACACCCTGGTGATCGGCGGCGAGGCACTGCCGCCCGCCCTGGCCGCGCAGCTCAGCGCCACCGCGGGGCGGGTCCTCAACATGTACGGACCCACCGAGACCACGATCTGGTCCACCTCCTGGACCGTCGCCGACCTGGACGGCGGCGTGTCCATCGGCACCCCGATCGCCAACACCCGGGTGTACGTGCTGGACGGCCGACTGGCGCCGGTCCCGGTCGGCGTTCCCGGGGAGCTATGGATTGGCGGACACGGCGTCGCCCGGGGCTATCTGAACCGGCCCGAGCTCACCGCAGAGCGATTCCGTCCCTCGCCGTTCGTCGACGGCGACACCCTGTACCGCACGGGCGACCGGGTGCGTTGGCGCGCCGACGGGCGGATCGAGTTCCTCGGCCGGGTCGACCGGCAGATCAAGCTGGGCGGTCACCGGATCGAACTCGGCGAGATCGAGGCCGCCCTGCGCGAACACCCCGCGCTCGTCCAGGCGGCGGTGATCGCGCACACCGACGCCGCAACCGGGCACCGCCGCCTGGCCGCCTATGTGGTGACCTCGGGCGCCCGTCCCTCGCCCGCGGAGCTGCGCACCACGCTGCTGCGCAGGATCCCCGAGGTGATGGTTCCCACCACGCTGATCTGGCTCGACGGCCTGCCTCTCAACTCCAGCGGCAAGGTGGACTACCGGGCGCTGCCCGACCCCGGCAGCGGCGCCGACGAGCGGTCGGCCCGCACCGCCGTCACCAGCCACGAGTACGTCGCACCGGCCGACGACACCGAGCGCGCCATCGTCGGCATCTGGCAAGACGTGCTCAGCGTCGACCAGGTCGGGACCACCGACAACTTCTTCGAACTGGGCGGCCACTCCCTGATGGCCATCCAGATGGTGTCCCGGCTGCGCGCCGCCCTGAACAAGGAGGTGACCCTGCGCACCGTCTTCGAGTCCGCCACGGTCGCCGACCTGGCCCAGGGGGTGCGCGCCCTCACCGGCGAACCCGCCGCCGACGCCGTACCGACGCTGGTTCCGGCGCCCCGCGACGGAGCGGTGCCGCTGTCCTTCGCACAACAGCGCATGTGGTTCTTCGAGTTGATGAATCCCGGCACGGCCTCCTACCACCTGTCCGCCGCCCTGCGGCTGAGGGGCCCGCTGCAGCCGTGGGCGCTGCGCCGGGCGTTCGCCGACATCGTCCGCCGCCACGAGATCCTGCGCACCTCCTTCACGGAGGTCGACGGCATCCCGATGCAGTCGCCGTCCGGGCCGAGGGAGATCCCGCTCCCCCTGGTGGACCTGTCCGGCCTGCCGGAGGACCGGCGGCGGGACACCATGCTGGAACTCGCCCACCGGGAGGCCCGCCTGCTGTTCGACCTCGAAGCGGACCCGCTGCTGCGCACCACCTTGCTGCGGACCGAGGAGCAGGAACACGTGCTGCTCCTGACCACCCACCACATCGTGGCGGACAGCTGGTCGATCGGCGTCATGGCGGCCGAGCTGGGCGTCCTCTACGACGCCCACTGCGCGGGCCGCCCCGCGCCGCTCCCGGAACTGGCCGTCCAGTACGCGGACTTCACCCTCTGGCAGCAGAGCTGGCTCGACGGCCCAGCGATGGAACGCCAGCTCGACTACTGGCGCCGGTCGCTGGCCGGGGCCCCGCCCGTGCTGGAACTGCCCTACGACCGCCCGCGGGCGGAGATCCCCACCCATCGCGGCGAGCAGGTGGTGTTCACCCTGTCGCCGGAGCTGTCGGACGGCCTGAAGACCATGAGCCTTCGGCAGGACGTCACCGTGTTCGTCACCCTGCTGACCTCCTTCATGGTGCTCCTGCACCGCTGGTCGGCCGAAGAGCACATCGTCCTGGGCGTCCCCGTCGGCGGCCGCAACGTCCCCGAACTGGAGCCGCTGATCGGCTTCTTCGCCAACATCACCGTCCTGCACACCGATCTGAGCGGCGAACCCACGTTCGCGGAGGTGCTGCGGCGGGTCCGGGAGACGGTGATCGGCGCCTACGACCACCAGGACCTGCCGGTCGAGAAGCTCGTCGCGGACCTCGGCGTCGACCGGACGCTCGCCCACAACCCCCTGTTCCAGGTGATGTTCGTCTACACCAACGACCTGGCGCTGTCGCCCGCCCTGGGCGGGCTCGAGGTCGCCCCGCTCGACGTGCACCCGGGCGATGTGTTCATGGACCTCAACATGGCCATGGAGGACGGTCCGGACGGACTGCGCGGCACCCTCGACTACAGCACCGAGCTGTTCGACGCTGAGACCGTGGAACGGCTTCTGGCGAGCTTCCAGGAACTGCTCGCGGCGGTCGTGGCGGAACCGTCCCGGCCCATCGGCGCCCTCCCGCCGGCCGGACCGGAGCGTCGGACGGCGAACTTCGTCGAGGCCCGGGAGACGGAAGACGCGGCGAGCGGGGCGGACGACGGGGCGAGTGCGCACCTGCCGCTCGTCGTCGCCGCCACGTTCACGGCCGGCCCCGTCGAGCAGTCGCTGACCTACTGGGCCGACCGGACCGGACTTCCGCTGGCCGTGGAGTTCGCGCCCTACAACCAGGTGTTCCAGCAGCTGCTCGACCCGGCGAGCGCGACGGCCGTCAACGAGGACGGCGTCAACGCGGTGCTGCTCAGGGTCGAGGACTGGGTAGACCCGGACGGTTCCCACACCTTCCACCGTGCGGTCGTCGACGAGTTCCTGCATGCGCTGGCCGCGTTCCAGGAGAACCGGCCGACTCCATTGGTGGTGGTCCTCTGCCCCGCGGCCGAGGAGTGGGCCGCCGCCCACGACGCGTGGCGCGCCCGGCTCCTCACCGGGCTGGCGGAGATCGGGGGAGCGGTGTGCCTCGACATGGAGCCGATGCTGGAGCTCTACGAGGTGGGGGACTTCAGCGATCCCATCAGCGAGCAGGCCGGCCGCATCCCCTACACGGACGAGTTCTTCGCGGTGCTCGGGACCTGCCTCGCCCGCCAGGTGTCGGCACTGGTGGGGGACTACCCGAAGGTCGTCGTCCTCGACGGAACACCCTTTCCGTCCGGGCCCGGCGAACCCGCGGGCGAGATGCTGACGGCGTCGGCGCTGGCGCTGGCCGAGCAGGGCCGGTCTGTGTACGTCTGCACCTCACCCGAAGCGGTCGGGCCGGAGCCCGGCGGGCCGGCCGGTCACGGCGTCACCGTGTGGACGGACGGCCGTCCGCCTGCCCAGGCGCTGGACGCGGCCTGCGAGGCGAGCGGCGCGACCCTCAAAGACTGCCTCTACCTCAGCGCCGACCCCGCCCACTGCGCGGACGTGCGGGCCGCCCGGCCGCATGCCCTGGTCCTCGAACACCCGGAAAAGGAAGAAGAATTGGCTGCGTTTCTGGAACACACCTGGCTCTTCGACCGGCCCGGCGCCGCTGTCGAGGGCGCGTTCTGGTGGGGGGCTCCGACCCGATGAGACTGGAAGAGCTCTTCGCGACCGTCCTGAACCTCCCGGAGGCGGAGATGACGGACGACACGGCACCTCTCACCACGCACGTCTGGACGAGTCTGGTGCAGATACAGATCGTGGTGGCCCTCGAGGACGTCTACGGAGTGACGCTCTCCGCCTCCGAGATCAGAGCATTGACGAGCCTGGGGGAGGCGCGCCGGATCCTCGTCGGCAAGGGCGTGGACGTCGGGTGAGGGGGTCCGTCCGGGGTGTGTCAGCTCCTCGGAGGCAGCCGGAGCGGACGGCCGGGAGTGAACCGTACGGGCATCGACCTGATTCCGTTGACAAAGGTCGACCCCAGGGGCTCCGCGGGGCCCACCGGCTCCAGGTCGGGCATCCGGCGGGCCAGCTCCTCGAAGAGGACACGGACCTCGAGGCGGGCCAGGTTGTTGCCGAGACAGTGGTGCGGCCCGCCTCCGCCGAAGCTCACATGGGGGTTCTCCGGACGCCGCAGGTCGAAGCGGTCGGGTTCGGCGAACACCGTGTCGTCCCGGTTGGCGGCGATGTAGTAGAGGGCGACGCGTTCTCCCTCGGCGATGCGCCGCCCGCCCAGTTCGACGTCGCGGGTGGCGGTGCGCTGGAACTGCATGACGGGCGAGACCCAGCGCAGCAGCTCCTCCACCCCGGTCTCCAGCAGCCCGGGATCGTCCACCAGCCGGTACCACTGGGCCGGATGCTCGAAGAAGGCCTGCATGGATCCGGAGATGAGGTATTGCGTGGTCAGGTGCCCGGCCGTCGCGAGCAGGAGGAAGAACAGCTCGAACTGCCGGCCCGTCAGAGCCGCGTCGCCCTCGCGGGCCATGGTCAAAACGCTCACCAGGTCGTCGCCCGGCTCACGGCTGCGCCAGGCCGCCAGGTCGTGGGCGAACTCGAAGAGCTCCATCGTGGCGCGCATCGTGACGTCGGGGAAGGCCTGCTCCAGCGGGTCGCCGAGGAGCGTGGCGAGCCGGTGGACCCGGCACCGGTCCTCCGAGTCGGGGAAGCCCACGATGTCGGCGAGCACCGCCAGCGACAGCTCGGCGGCGACGTCCCGCACGAAGTCGCACTCGCCGCGCTCGACGACCCGGTCGAGCGTCAGGGTGCACAGCGTGCGAACCCGGCGCGTCAGGGTGTCGACCGCCGACGGCGTGAACGACCTGCCGACGAGAGCACGCAACCGGGTGTGTTCGGGCGGATCGAGGTTCACCAGGGTCGTCCGGTCCGGTCCCTGCCGTACGTCCGCGGGCTGCTCGTCCAGGAATGCGCCGTTGCGTGCCGAGGAGAAGGTCAGCGGGTCCCGGGCGACCCGGACGACGTCCTGGTGCCTGGTGAGGACCCAGAACGGCGGAGCGTCCGCCCGTCGGTGCAGGTGCACCGGCGCCTCCGCGCGCAGCTGGGCGAACAGCTGGTGCGGCGGACCGGTGCGGAAGGTGAGCGGATCGAGCAGATCGATGTCCGCCAGGCGCATGCGGGTGGTCCGTTCCTCGCGTCGGGGTCTCGTCCGGCGCGACAGGGCGGCACGGACGTGCTTGGGTCACTACCGAATATGACAGACAACAGACATGGAGAGACAGCGATGTCCGACGAACTCGAAGACACCCGGACCTACACGGTGGTTCTCAACGGCGAGGAGCAGTACTCCATTTGGCCCGCGGGACGGGAGCTGCCCCTCGGCTGGCGGGAGGCGGGGGTGCGCGGTTCCAAGTCCGCGTGCCTGGACCACGTCGCCCAGGTGTGGACCGACATGCGTCCGCTGAGTCTGCGCACCCGCATGGGCCGGTGACGGCCCGTGGCGATCGGATCGAGAGCCCGGGTGAGGAGGAGGGCGAAGGAGCGCGCTATCTGAAGCCGGGCAATCGCCCCGACGTCCCGGAGGTTCCACGTGGATGTCTGCCATGACATTCCGACAGCGGGGGGTGCCACGTTGCCGTCGTCCGACCTGTTCGCCCGCTCCCGCGCCGTCACTGTGTGCGGCACGGCCACTCGCACGCTCGGTCCGCCGACCTTCTGCGGGACCTGTGCTCCCTGGTCCGCGCCGAGACGATCGGCCTGGGTTTCCTCGTCGACCGCATCGATCTCCCGGTCTGCAAGTTCCTCGATGTCGCCCTTGTGGCGAAGGGGCTTGACGACGCCGACTGGCAGGACGTCGTCGCCCGAGCGCAGCAGTACGACCCGGCGCCGACCACCTGCTACGCCCTGCACTTCACCGACGTGCTCTATCCGGGCTTCATCCCGGCTGCCGTGATTGACACCCTTGCGGCCGCCGGACACAGGCCATCTCGACACATACGAATCCGCGGACGGGCGTACTGCGCGCTGGACCACCGCGTTTCCCCACCGACTATTCGTCTGAACGCCGCAGTAGGTCACCGGGGCAGTACCGGTTGGTACGACCGTATGCCCCGGTGGCGAGCGTTCCTGGCGACAGGGCAACCCGACACGACTGGCCTAAGTACCGGAAGGAGGACGGTGGATCAGACAACTCCAAAGGCTCCGGTATCGGAGGCCCATGTCCTGACCTTGACGGTCCTGGGCGCCGGGGCCCCTTACGCGCAGCCGGACCGGTCCTGTTCCGGCTACCTCCTGCGTGCCGGGCACCACTCACTGTGGGTGGACGCCGGCCCAGGCACCCTGGCGGCACTTCAGCGCTTCGTCACGCTCGAGAGCCTCTCCGCCGTCTGGCTCTCCCATCTCCACGCCGGCCATGCCGCCGACCTGTTGGGTACTTGATACGCCCTTGCCCTTTGCGGACTGTCCCGGCCCGAGCCCCTGCCGGTGTTCGCCTCGCGAGGCTGCGCCGGGCGGCTGGCAGGCTACTTCGCCGAGACCGGAACTGGATTCCTGGACAAGGCGTTCGTCTTTCACGACCTGCACGACGGACACGAGGCAGACATCGACGGACTCCGGCTGACCAGCGCCGCCGTCGTCCACGACGTCGAGGCGTACGCCCTCCGCGTCAATCACGCGGGAGCGAGTGTCACGTACTCCGGCGACAGTGAGCCGTGCGGTGTCCTGGAAGCCTTCGCTATGGGGAGCGACATGCTTCTGTGCGAGGCGGGAGACGCCCGCGTACCGCAGAACGCGCACCTGAGGAGACACCACACGCCCGAAGAGGCCGCGGACCTCGAGCACCGAGTCGGCGTCCGTGAATTGATCCTGACGCAGGTGGATCAGCTCGGCGCGGGGGGTGCCGCACGAGGTGCAGGTGCCCTCGCGGACGCCGCGCAGTACCTCACCGTGGGCCTTGGCCATATGTCTTTCTTGGTTGCCTGGGTGTCGGCGGCTCGTCTGTCCGCCGACAGGGTTGGTAACTCCGTAACTTGTTGCGAGGTTATCCCGTTGCTGGTAACTTCGCAACAAGTTGAAGAGTTACCTTCCGGGGAGGGAGGACGGGGTGCTGCAGATCCAGCTGGGAGCCGAACGGCCCGCCGACACCGGCGACGGGCTGGGACGCGCCACGATCGGATGGCGTCCCGGAATGTCGGAGGAGGAAGCCTGGCAGGCAGGGCGCGGCATCTGGAAGTTCAACGCCGACCGGGCCCTGTCCCAGGACGAGGTGCAGATCATCAATACCGACGGCACAGTGCTCGCCGTCGCGAAGATCACCGGGATCTCCAAACACGGCGACCGCTACGCCCTCGAAGGCGAACTGCTGCGCGGCGACCTGCGGGTGGGCCGCCCCACCTCGAGCCCGCACCTGTCCCGCAACCCCGTCACCTACCTCTGAGAGCCGCGGACCGATGAGCGACTTCGACGCGATCGACTCGCTGCTCGCCTCCCTCACCCCCCAGCCCGCGCTCCCCGAGGCGCAGGTACGCCGTGACCTGCGTGAGCGGGCCGGCCTGTCGAAGGCCCAGGTGGCCCGGACTCTCGGCGTGAGCCCGTCCACGGTCACGGGGTGGGAGACAGGCCGGGACCCCTCCGGGGAGCTCAGAACGAAGTACGCCTACCTTTTGGACGGCCTGGCCGCGAAACTCGCACCCCCTGCCTCGCCGCCCGCAGACGAAGCCACCGCGCCCCGGCCCGCACCGGGCGAGAGCACACCATCCCCGGCAGCCGGCGGAGGCCTGACCGCAGGCGACGACATGGACGACGTCGAAGCTCTGGCCGAGCCCGAGCCGTGTGTCCTGTGCGGGCACCTTGCCCGCCACCAGGTCGCTGGCTTTCCCCAGCACCTCGACCCCGCTCAGTGCGCCACCCCAGAGCCTCCACCTGCCCAGCGGCCGCAGGGCCGCACGACGAAACCCGTACAGGCCGCACCCGTAGGCCGGCGTGTGCGGACCGCGTCCGACACTGACCCGTCCGGCCCGATCGCGGTGGCCGTGGCCGAGGCGCTCGAGGCGCACGAGGGCGATGTGGAGGCGGCGACCGCATCCCTGGTCAAGCGGGCGATCCCGGATGCGATGGCCCTGCTGGACGAGACCCGCAGGGGCGGCCGCTACGCCATCGTCGCCCACCCCTGGATCCCGGACATCCTGCGCAAGCAGTCCGCGCGCGGCGCCGACCAGATCTGGGAGGCCCGCCCCAAGTGGACCCGCCCCGAACTGCCCGCAGGCCGACACGAGGTGACGGCCCTGGACATCAACGGCGCCTATCTGTCCGCGCTCAAGACGCACCTGCCGCTCGGCCAGCTGGAGCACACCACCGGCAACATGCACGACCGCCGCCGCGCCGGCGTCCACCTGATCACCCCGCCCGCATGGGAGCACGGCGCCCACCTGCCCAACCCGATCGGCAACCGCGACGAACCCGGCCCCCTCTGGGTCACCGAGCCCACCCTCCGACTGCTGCTGCGCCTGTCCGGCCCGAAGTACGCCCTGTGCGAACCGCCTCAGATCCACGAGTCGTTCACCTCGGGCGCGACGGAGAGCCTGCTGGAGAAGTTCCGCATCACTCTCAAGGACGCCCGCGACACCGCGATCGCCGGCGGGGACGAGGTGACGCTGGAGTACGTGAAGGCGATGTACTCGAAGTTCGTCTCCACGATGGGGGAGTCGAACTACAACCGGGAGCTGTACCGTCCGGACTGGATGCACCTGATCCGCTCGCAGGCCTTCGCCAACCTCTGGGCCAAAGCCCTCAAGGCGCACGACGCCGGCTTGACGGTCGTCCGCGCGATGGGCACCGACGAACTCCACGTCGTCGGCGACTGGCGCCGCGTCTTCCCGGAAGGCCGCGGAGTCTCCGAAGTGAAGGTCAAGGACGTCTACTCTGTCGGCACCGCACCCGCCCACCCGGCCGCCGCCGGACACACCGACGAGAACTGACAGGGGGAGGAGTTTACGTGCCTGAGCGCACCATCGATTTCGGCAAGTACGGCGCCCAGGGCATCAAGGGCTACGAGGCCGTCGCCCGCCAGCTAGACGCTCTCGCCGACTTCATCGCTTCGCCCGTCACCACCCGGCGCGGCCTTATGGCCCGTCTGCACTACCTCACCCGCACCCCCCGCGCCCGTGCCGCTGCCTACGACGCCGGCCTGACCGTCACCGACCGCACCCTGAAGGCATGGCTGGCTGGCACCCGCACCCCCACCCGACAGAACCTCGCCCGGATCGACGCCGCCTACCGCACGGTCCGCCGCCACAACGTCGCCCGCTACCTCCTGGCCCGCCTCAACCGCACAGGCCGGGGCACCCGCGTCGAGATCCACCCGCTCAACCAGTCCGGCGTGCGTACCGCCCACCAGCGGGTCGTGGAATTCCGCACCCTCAACATCCGCCACTGGGAGGCCATCATCGACGCCTGGTCCACCGGCGACGACCGGGCCCTGGACGACGCCTGGATCGAGCAGATTGTCGACCTCGGCTCGCAGTGGGGCCAGTACGAGTACGTCACCAACATCGGCTTCGCCGCCTGAACCCCACGCACTGCACCACACTCGAAAACCGACACCCACATGGCCGAACCTGTCTCCGGGCTCTCGACGTGGTCGACGGACTTCCTCTACCGGTGACCATCCCCCTGCCCTACTCGAAGATCTACCGCTGTGCGGCGTGTTCGCCGTTTTGCGGTCGCCGTGCACCCAGGGCGCGCGACGATGAACTGTGACGCCGGGAAATGAGCCTGCTGAAGGAGGCCGTGGAAAGAATGCCGATCGACGCTGACCATGTACACGCCGCGGCCACGGTCCGCCGTCGGCAGCGTACGTTCGTGCCGCCGTCCGAGTTGCAGTCGCACCTCGCGACGAAGGCCGACACCGCTCTGCTGGACCAGCTGTTCTACGCGACGGTGGACGAATGCCCTGATCCCAACTGCCGCCCGCTGCTCCTCGACCGCGTCGCGGCCGATGCGACCGCGACGCGCAAGCTGGTCAACTGGGCCTGCCATATCGCCTCCGAGATGTATGGCGGGCTTCCCGCGGAGCTGGTGGACGAAGACGAGGCGGCGACAACCGTCTTCCGCCCCTCGCCCTTCTTCTGCAGGCTCGCCGCGGAATACCACAATCCCGGGTCGGCCTTCGATGCCGTGTATGCCACGTATGGCACCGCTCAGCGCCGTCAGGTGGCAGACAATGCTGTCGCTCTGGTCGACGGATTCCAGGTGTGGTGGACCGACTTCCTCTACCAGTGACACCCGCCCGCCCCACCCCTGCGAACCTACGGCAGATGCTCCCGAGGACCCACCTGATGGCCATCGACCCCAGCTCTGTCGTCCCGGACACCTGCACGCCCAGGGCCGGCACTTTCGCGCCTGCCCGCCGTACGCTGCGCTCCGATCAGCAGGCGGCGGTGGACAGTGGGGTACGCGGTCTGAGGAAGCCGGGTTCGCGTGGTCACATGGTCTCCGCGTGCGGAACGGGCAAGACATTGATCGCGCTGCGGACGGCCGAGGCTCTCGGCATCCAGTTCCTGCTGGTGGTAGTGCCCTCCAGGGATCTGATCGCGCAGTGGGCGGCAGCGGTCCGCACAGACGGCAGGACCGAGTCGTTGATGGCGGTGTCGTCGCTCAACGCGGACAGGCATCCCGTGTTGTCCGAGGCAGGCGCGAGCAGTACGGGGTCGGGGGAGTACCTGGCGTACTGGTTGGCCCAACGTGCCAAGAAGGACGAGCCGGCGACCGTGTTCGTGACCCTCGACTCGCTTCGGCGGATCGAGGAGATCCAGCACTCCGTCTTCCCTGCTCCCCTCTTCGATCTCGCGATCGTGGATGAGGCGCACCGCACTGCGGGCAGCTGGGACAAGGACTGGACGGTGGTCCATGACTCCTCCCGGATCCGCACGGAGCGCCGCCTGTATCTGACCGCGACGCCGTATGAGTGGGAGGCGCCGCGCCTGGCTGAGGCCCCGGATTCCCGCCCGCGCCCGAAGCGCACCCACCAGACCGCACCGGCGTGGGAGTCCCCGTCCCTGATTGCCTCGATGGACGATCGACAAGTGTTCGGGCCCCGTCTGCACACCTACACCCACGCCGCTGCGATTGAGGACGGCGTCCTGGCCGACTACCAGATCCTGGTCCCCACCATCACCGACACCGACCTGCGCACGGTCCTCACCGACCCCGACGGAGCGCACACCGGCTTCGCCCCGACCGCACGCCGGACGACCGCCCTGCACCTGGCCGTCCTCAAAGCGATGACCGAGCACGACCTCAAGCATGTGATCGTCTACTTCCAGCAGGTCGCCGACGCCGCGGACTTCGCCCGCCAGTTCGGCCACACCCTGCGCACCCTCCCACCCGAGCAGCGCCCCTCCTGGGTCGGCACCCTGTCCGTCTCGTCGATCAACGGCAACCACACACCTGACCAGCGCGCGAGACTCCTCGACCAGTTCGCGAAGGCCGACCGCGCTGTGATCACCAACGCCCAGGTCCTGTCCGAGGGGATCGACCTGCCGACCGTCGACGCGATCGTCTTCGCCTCCCGCACCGAGAGCGTGCGCCGGATCGTCCAGGCCCTGGGCCGCGCCCTGCGTAAACCCCCCACCGTCGAGGTGAAGACCGCGAGCCTGGTCATCCCCGCCTACACTTCACCCGATTCCGACCCCACCGACCTCCTGGACACCCCCTACGAAGCCCTCTGGCTGATCACCGCAGCACTGCGCCACCACGACCAGACCATCGCCGCTCGTGCCCCGCGCAAGACCACCACGCACCGCCTGGACAATGCCACCCACCGCCTCCTCACACGCCGGTTCCGCTTCGACTTCACCCTCGACCCCCACGCGATCGCCCAAGCGATGGACCTGCTGGCCTGGCCCTCCACCGGAGCGGTGCTCTCCGCACCCCGCCGCGCCGGCCTGGCCGCCGCCACCCGCTACCACACAGAACACGGCCACCTGAAGGTTCCGGTCGACTACACCGACGCATACGGCTACCGCCTGGGAGTCTTCATCGCAGGCCAGCGCACCGCCCACCGCCGAGGCACCCTGACTGCCGACTGGATCGCTGAACTCGACGCACTCGGCATGATCTGGGACGAGCACGAAGCCGCCTTCGAGGGCAACATGACCCTCATCGATGCCTTCCACGCCGAACACGGCCACCTCGCCATCCCTGCCCAGGATCCCGGCGGCCAGTTCCTCGTCGACCAACGCGGCCTCGCCCGCAAAGGCCAACTCCCAAAGCCCCGCCACACGCGTCTGACCGCCCTCGACCCCGACTGGCTCCTCCCGCACGGACCCGACTGGCACCGTAAATACCACCTCCTGGCCCGCCACCTCCAGACCGGACACGACCCCGCAACTCTGCGCCGCGACACCGTGATTGACGGCGTGAAAGCCGGCACCTGGCTGCACCGCCAACTCACCACCTGGAGTACTCTCGACGACGGCCAACGCCACCTCCTGGCCCACCTCGGCCTCACCCCCAACCACATCACCCTGACCACGACGAAGACCACCACCCCCGCCACACCCAGAACCAGGAAACGCCGCTCCTTTGAACAGACAGCCACCCTGCTGCGCGCCTTCGTGGAACGGCACGGCCGTCCTCCTGGCGCCCGGGAGGGGATCGACGTTGACGGAGAGCGCGTGATGATCGGCCCTTGGCTTTGCAAGACCCGCACCGCCCAGAAGAACGGCCAACTCTCCGAGAACCGAAGCCAGTTGATCCAGAGCATCCTCCGCGAAGCCGACGCCGTTCCCCTGGAAGAGGAGCGCCCCGGATTCTCAGAGATCCCGTAACTTTTCTGCTCGCAACTCCACTAAGGAAGCACCCCGGAAGTGCTACTGTGGGGACTTCAGTAGGGGAGACACTCAGGTTCGGAGGGAGAGCCCCTCGCCGCAGAGCACGACCTGTATCCGCGTGATTCCCGCAAACTCAAGCAGCTCTGACGCCCCCTCACCGCTGCAGCCAGCTCCAGGAGTTCGCGGAGCGAACTCCGTTGAGAGACCGCGAAGCGGGATCTCAGCCGGCCACGAAGTGGCCGGCCTACGTCACGGAGTGACGTAGTGTCAGCGATGGCGGAGCCATCGCTGATGTATCCGTCGCGTAGCGACGGCGCGTCGTCTTCGCGTAGCGAAGCGCGCGC
>NZ_JAVRBF010001418.1:0-240 GCF_032436805.1 Streptomyces sp. P17
GTCACAAGGGCTATCTTACGCCTGGTTGGCAAGGCCTGCATTGCATAGGTGCCACCTTTGATCGTACGGCAACCGCCGCCGTGGTAACAGAGGCTGATAATAACGCAAATATCCAGCAACTAGCACAACAGCTGGCAATGACTGAATTAACATCAGAGATAAAGCTGGATTCGGCTAAAGCCGCCTTTCGTGGCACCATACCCGATCATTTGCCGCTAGCGGGCAAAGTGACGAATAACC
>NZ_JAVRBF010001419.1:0-240 GCF_032436805.1 Streptomyces sp. P17
GGAAGAAGATCTGGCTCAGGGTTCTGATCACGAAGTCCTTCAGTCGCTGTGCCGGCAGCGGCAATCGGTCGCGTGCGGCCGGAGCGATTGTGAGGAGGGCATCGCAGACCACTACGTCTCGTATCTGCGGATCGGCAAAACACGCGATATGCGGGTCAAGACGCCGGGCAGTAAATATTCGGTTTGACCGAAGTGTGGATTTCGGCTAAACCGCATCCACCCCGGCCCGCAAAAGGGGCG
>NZ_JAVRBF010000235.1:0-699 GCF_032436805.1 Streptomyces sp. P17
GGCTCCAGATGCTTCCTTTGCCTTGCCCGATTTTGGCTGGGGCCGCCTAGTCTTCGCCTGTTTCGCATGAGAGTGCGGGTTAGGCGCTATCGCGGGAACGGCTTCAGTCTTCGGGCCAAGTCTTGATTCCTTTTGGGGGCTGCCCTTAGCCCTGTAGACTTTCACCGAGCGTCGTTTTTCTTCCTCTCGTGCGAGGCGGGCCGCGCTGGCGTTGTTATGGAACGGAGACGGCACGCTATAAGCTGACGCACTAGCCCCCTTCTGGCTATCGACAAAACCGGAACCTCCACACATCGGGCAGTTTGGCGCGTGAATAGCCCCACCATCGCACCGTGAGCAAAATTCCATCTGTCTCTCCTTACCCCCGCTCCAAGCGAAGGATCTCTTGGGTGTCCAGAGTACCCTGGTATTTAACAAACGCGCCCTGGCGTTCGACAGAAGCTTTCATCGCCATGCGATCGGCCAACTCGTTACCCTTGATCCCCGCATGGGCTTTGACGTGCACCAATTCGATGGCGTGACCAATTTCGTTGTAGAGGTTATAAGCGGCTTCTACAATGGCCTGATTCTTGACCGGCTCATTGTTGGGCCGACGCCAACCACGCTTTTTCCACCCGCTCGCCCATTGGCTGATACACTTGATTGCATACTGCGAGTCGGGGCGGATACGCACGCTCTTACTTTCGGAAAGGGCCGTTT
>NZ_JAVRBF010001420.1:0-240 GCF_032436805.1 Streptomyces sp. P17
TCTTGTATTCACCTTTCGGCTCCAGCACGCCCTTGGCCACGAGCGCGGCACCGGCGGCCTCGGCCTTGTCGTAGGCGAAAGAGCCCGAATAGAACAGGATCTCACCACCCGGACGCAGCTTGTCGGCGACGACGGCCACCATCTCGTTGTCGGTCAGCGCGCCATAGGCGTCGTTCTCCTTGGTGCGGTATTCGCCGACGTGGAACAGCGAGGCGTAGTCGAGCTGCGGCAGAAGCCGTC
>NZ_JAVRBF010001421.1:0-240 GCF_032436805.1 Streptomyces sp. P17
GGAGCGACTTTACAAGTTCATCTCAAACACTGTTGCTTATGTCACCAATGAAGCGTTGGTTGTCGCTCAGTATGAGTTGGCCCGCCCTGGCGTCTTTGGAAATCTCTGGGGTAAGGATGACAACAGCCGCTTTGAGAAGCGGATGAACGAAATTACGGAGCATCTGGGCGGACCCCCACGCTTCTACATCATGAAAGAGGAATCAGAGCCGCCTCCGGCCGATCTCTATCCCGAAGCAGC
>NZ_JAVRBF010001422.1:0-240 GCF_032436805.1 Streptomyces sp. P17
CAGCCGATCGCGCCATGACCTGCCCCAAATGCAGAGGCCTCATGATCCGCGATTGGTTCGGCCGCATGGCCATGGCCTGGCGCTGCCTCAACTGCGGCCGCTATCAGGATCTGAGATGGGAAGTGAACCGCTGGCGATCGGCTGACCGGTGTCGATCTGGCAGCGAGGCAGGTAGACGCGCATCTCGGCGTCGATCATGGCCAGGTCGATCCCACCGAACCGATTCAGGACCCAGGCGAT
>NZ_JAVRBF010001423.1:0-240 GCF_032436805.1 Streptomyces sp. P17
TCATTGTGCTAACTCCATTCACGGCTGCTGGACGTGACGTGCAATCAAGGTATGCGCTACCCAAGGTTTGCTGCAAGGCGAAAGTTATGCAGATACCCGTTCAGATTGTTGTTGCGAATTGCTGGAACGCGGACAGTCTTTCGGCGGCTCGATCTTTGAGCCAATCGGCGCGCCGGCAGACGTCAGCAACGCACCAGGGTCAGGCGCCCCACCCTTGGATCAACCCCCGCATGATCCGCG
>NZ_JAVRBF010001424.1:0-240 GCF_032436805.1 Streptomyces sp. P17
GACCTGCAGGTCACGCTCGACCTCGCCGATCCCGTTCAAGGTTCCGGCCGGCATCAAGCTGGTGCGTGTCGACGCCAAGAGCGGCATGCGTGCTGGCTCGTATGACGGCCGCGGCACCCTCCTTGAGGCCTTCAAGCCGGGCACGGCGCCGCCGGATAACTACGCCGCGATTGGCGTCGACAATCCCGACGCCATGCGCCCGATGACCGCGCCGCCCGATGCCGGTAGCATCATGCGTCC
>NZ_JAVRBF010001425.1:0-240 GCF_032436805.1 Streptomyces sp. P17
AGTGGTTAGTTCGGTCATCCTACGTTCTCCAGGGTGTATCTTGCGTGGATCGGCCAATATGCCATCACCACTGCGTCAGCCATATTCGGGGAGCGCGTCCCCTCCGGGCTCTTATCCACCATCAACTTTAACTTGCCGGGGCTCAAAGAGCTAGTGGCCTGGCTGAGCTCTTTTATGAGCTGGGCAAGCTCCTCAGCCGTGAAGCATGAACTATCAATGCTGATAAGCTCATCTGTATCA
>NZ_JAVRBF010001426.1:0-239 GCF_032436805.1 Streptomyces sp. P17
GTTGCTGGTTCGCTTTGAGCTGCTCGATGGTTCGCTCCAAATTCGCGAGATCGCGCGCCATCGATTGCAGCAACTGTGTTTGATCGGGAAGCGCTGCGGTAGTTGTTGGCGCGGCGTCTTGCGGTGCGGTTTCGGCCGGGGCTGTTGCTTGCGACGGTGCTGCCTCCGCCGCGGCCACTTGAAGAATAGATGGAGGGGGCTGTTGAACGACAGATGGAGTGGGCTGTGTGGGAAGCGGC
>NZ_JAVRBF010001427.1:0-239 GCF_032436805.1 Streptomyces sp. P17
CCCCGCGACACTGGTGCCTTGGTGAAGGCGATCGGATACCGCATTCGCGGCACCCGATGGACCCGCACCGCCGAGATCGGCCCGCGTATGGCGAAGATGTACCCCGTCTATCAGGAGTACGGCACGGCTCGCATGCCCGCGTCACCGTTCGTTAGAGCCTCGGTGGATGGCGAAGAGGACCTGATCGCTGACGATCTCGACCAGGTCGTGTCACGGAGCTACCGGTGAGTCACCCGCTG
>NZ_JAVRBF010001428.1:0-239 GCF_032436805.1 Streptomyces sp. P17
AGTTTATTAAAAAATATAGAGGTTAATGAACGCTCCTCCATATTAAAATTTATTCATTCTTATAAAGAGCTTGATAAGCCATACAGAATTTATCTTGATGCTGGTCTTCCTGTAAATGATATTGAAGAAGCGGCTAAAGCGCGAATGATTGCTCTTAAAAGTGAGGCTGAATCTTTTAAGTATGTATTTTCATATGTCAATTTAGGAAGTTATTCTAAGGAAAATAATGGTTTCCTATT
>NZ_JAVRBF010001429.1:0-239 GCF_032436805.1 Streptomyces sp. P17
GCGCGCTCCGGGGGGAGCGGGTTTCAGGAGGGTGCCATGCGCGGGGTCGTGTTGCTGCTGGCTCTGGCTCTTTCGGCCACGGCTGTCCACGCGGATCCGGCCGAGACCTGCGCGCGGGCCGGCAACGACGACACCGTCCGCCCCTACGATCCTGCCTTGCGCCAGGGCTTCGTGCGCGCCTTCAAGACCCTGTTCCCCGGCGCCAAGGGCGGCCAGCCCGCATCATCTTGTCGGACTGG
>NZ_JAVRBF010000099.1:0-19819 GCF_032436805.1 Streptomyces sp. P17
CTTGGGCTTTCGGCCGGTGCGGCGAGAGTGCGTGCCGGGCGTCGCGACGGGGCGAACGTTGCCTGTCGCGGCACTAGGTCAGGCCCGCGGCGCGGGCCCGTTCCACCGCCGGGCCGATCGCCTTGGCGACCGCCTCGACGTCGGCCTCCGTGGAGGTGTGGCCGAGGGAGAAGCGGAGGGTGCCGCGGGCCAGGTCGGGGTCGGTGCCGGTGGCCAGCAGGACGTGGCTGGGCTGGGCGACGCCCGCGGTGCAGGCGGAGCCGGTGGAGCACTCGATGCCCTGGGCGTCGAGCAGGAGCAGCAGGGAATCGCCCTCGCAGCCGGGGAACATGAAGTGGGCGTTGGCCGGGAGGCGGTCGACCGGGTCGCCGCCGAGGATCGCGTCCGGGACGGCCGCGCGGACCGCCGCGATGAGGTCGTCGCGCAGGGCGCCGATCTCCCGGGCGAACCACTCGCGCTGCTCGGCGGCCAGCCGGCCGGCGACCGCGAAGGAGGCGACGGCGGGGACGTCGAGGGTGCCGGAGCGGACCTGGCGCTCCTGTCCGCCGCCGTGCAGGACGGGGACGGGGGTGTGGTCACGGCCGAGGATCAGTGCGCCGATGCCGTACGGGCCGCCGATCTTGTGGCCGGAGACGGTCATCGCGGCAAGGCCGGATGCGGCGAAGTCCACCGGGAGCTGGCCGAAGGCCTGGACGGCGTCCGCGTGCAGGGGGACACCGAACTCGGCGGCGGCGTCGGCGAGTTCACGGATCGGCATGATGGTGCCGATCTCGTTGTTCGCCCACATGACGGTGGCCAGGGCCACGTCGTCGGGGTTGCGGGTGATGGCTTCGCGCAGGGCCTCGGGGTGGACCCGTCCGTACTCGTCCACCGGGAGGTACTCGACGGTGGCGCCCTCGTGTTCGCCGAGCCAGTGCACCGCGTCGAGGACGGCGTGGTGTTCGACGGGGGACGCGAGGACCCGGGTGCGGGCCGGGTCGGCGTCCCGGCGTGACCAGTACAGGCCCTTGACCGCGAGATTGTCCGCCTCGGTGCCGCCGGAGGTGAAGATCACCTCGCTGGGGCGGGCACCCAGTGCTTCCGCGAGGGTTTCGCGGGACTCCTCGACGGTGCGGCGGGCCTGGCGGCCGGCCGCGTGCAGGGACGAGGCGTTGCCGGTGACGGTCAGGTGCGCGGCGAGTGCCTCGACCGCCTCGGGGAGCATCGGGGTGGTCGCGGCGTGGTCGAGGTAAGCCATGGTGACGCCGATTCTACGGGCCCGCTCCGCTTGGCTCGGGCCGGGCGCCACCTGGGGTGCACCTGAATCGGCGGCGCGGCTACGCGGGTTCCCTCAGAAGCTCCAGGAGACCGTGCCGTCCGCCTGCATGAACGCCACCAGGACCAACAGGTCCGCCACGCCCAGGCCGAGGCCCAGGTAGGCGCGGCCTCGGCGTTGGGTGCCGCGCCAGAGGGCGACCGCTGCCAGGACTATGGCGATCGGGCCCAGGAAGACGTTGAGGACCAGGAGGCCTACGAGGCCCAGGATGAAGGACGCTACGGCCATGCCGTCGGTGTCGCGGACGCCGGTGCGGCTGGTGGCCGGGGCGGTGAGTTGCATGGTGGGTCAGCTCCCTCAGTGAGTGCGGCGGGCGTGGCGCTCGCGGAGCGCGAAGATGCCGAGCCATACGGCGATCACTACGGCGGCGACGACGGTGAAGCCGAGCGGCGCGTGGGCCACGGTGCCCAGGACGACGCCCAGCAGCAGGAGCGCGGCGACGAGGAACAGCATGGGATGGGATCCCCCTCCGAGATGCGTCTCGTTACATTTCGGTGAACGGTTGTAGTTACACTTGTTCACTGACTTCCGAGTCTAGCGCGCCCGACGGCTTTTCAATTCCAGAGAACAGTTGTTAACTGCATGGCATGAGTCACACCCTCGGCATCCGGCAGGCCCAGAAACAGAAGACCCGCCAGGCGCTCCTGGACGCCGCGTTGGGACTGCTGGAGGAGCAGAGCCTGAGCAGTCTGGGCCTGCGCGAGGTCACCCGCGCCGTCGGTGTCGCCCCCACCGCCTTCTACCGGCACTTCCGTTCCACCGCGGATCTCGGCGTCGCCCTCGTCGAGGAGGCGCTCGGCAGCCTCCACCCGATGATCCGCACCACCGTCTCCGCCGACGGCGACCCGGACGAACGCATAGCCCGCGCCGTCGAGTTGATCGCCGGCCACGTCACCGCGCACCCGGCCCACGTCCGGTTCATCGCCCGTGAACGGCACGGCGGGGTCCAGTCCGTCCGGGAGGCCATCCAGGACCAACTCGCCCGGTTCGGCGAGGAAGTGAAGCGTGAGCTCGCCAAGGACCCGATGTCCGAGGGCTGGAGCGACCACGACCTGCTGATGCTGGCCAACCTCTACGTCGACCAGATGCTCATGACGGCCTCGCTCTTCCTGGACGCGCTGGAGGAGGGGGCCGAGGAGAAGCGGGCGCAGGTCGTCCAGGTCGCCACCCGGCGGATGCGGCTCATCAGCATCGGCCGCCGGCACTGGTTGGACTGAGCCGCGACGGGCGCTCTGCGTCAGCCCTGCTGCTGAGCCCGCTGCCCCGGGACCCCGGACGGCATCCCCGACGGCGGCCGGCAGTTCTGCTGACCGGAGTCGCCCGTGTCCGAGGACGACGACGAGTCGCCGGGGCCACAGGCCACCAGCGCCAGGGGCGAGAGCAGCAGCAGAGCCGCCGCGCCCTGTCAGTCAGTCGGAGCGCTGGTACAGCTCCAGGACGGAGGCCGCCGTGCGGACCAGCTCCGCGCACACCTGGGGCGGCGACACGACCTCCACCTGGTCGCCGAACGCCAGCAGTTGGCGGGCCTCGCCGAGGAAGCCGTACGACAGCCGGGCCGTCACCCACTCGCTGTCGTCCCCGCCCTCGGGGAGCGCGGTCAGCCAGGGGCCGTTGATACGCCGGAACAGGTCGAGACGGTCGCGGCGGACGCGGACGGTCACGTCGATCGCGCCGGGGCGCTCCCCCACCTGGCGGCGCAGTTCCCCCCAGACATCGGCGAGTTCGACGCCCGGCCGGCGTTTCACCGGGCCCGTCAGGACCGTCGCCGAGCGCACCCGGTCGGCCCGGAACAGCCGCGGCTTTCCCCGGCGGTCGGCGACCAGGTACCAGACACCCGCCTTGGCGACCAGGCCGTAGGGGTCGACGGTGTCCGTCCGGTTCCCGGTCTCCCCGCCGTGGCGGTACCGCAGCTTCAGGCGCCGGTCGGTGAAGACCGCGTCCTGGAGCACATCCAGGTCCGCGGCCGGTTGCGGACCGCCCTTCCAGCGGGTGGCGTCCACGCGGATGCGGCGGGAGGTCACCTCGGCGGCCGGGCGGTGCGGTGCCGGAAGGGCGGCCATCACCTTGCGCAGGGCCGAGCCGAGCGCCGTGTCCAGGCCGAGGGCGGCGTGGGCGCCCTGGACGAACAGAGCTCGGGACTCGTCCGCGGTCAGGCCCGTGACGCCCGTACGGAAGCCGGCGAGCAGTTCGATGCCGCCGTGCCGGCCGCGCTCGGTGTAGACCGGGACGCCGGATATCGACAGCGCCTCGACATCCCGGTAGATCGTGCGGACCGACACCTCCAGCCGCTCGGCCAGTTCGGTCGCGGTGACGCGGCCACGGTTCTGGAGCGGCAGGAGGATGGAGAGCAGGCGGTCCGACTTCACCCGGTCAGGCTACGAGGGGCGCCCGCATCCTCGTGACGTCAGCCGAGACGGATCCTCGTGACGTCAGCCGAGACGGACCCTTGCCAACTGCCTCGACTGGGCCACCAAGCGGTCCTCGCTGTCCCACACCTCCGCGTCCTCCTCCAGGAAGCCGCCCGCCAGGTTGCGGGTCGTGATCGACACCCTCAGGGGGCCCGGGGCCGGGCGGGTGCGGACGTGGACCGTCAGTTCGACCGTGGGGACCCAGCCCCTGATGCCGAGTTCGAAGGCCGTCGGCGGCAGGGCGTCCACCGCCAGGAGCAGGGAGAGCGGGTCCGCGTCGCGGCCGTCGGCCAGGCCGAACCAGGCGCGCATCTCGCCCTTTCCGGACGGGGCGCCGAGGGCCCAGCCCAGGGTCGAGGGGTCCAGCTTGATCATCAGGCGGTCGGTGATGGCGGAGCTGCCGGGGACGGGGGCGGGACCGTCCTCGGGGCCGAAGCACTGGTCCATCGGCGGGAACGCGGGCGGCTTCGCCGTCGTACGGACGTCGTCCGGGAGCGTGTCGAGGTCGCCGTAGGAGGCGAGGACGCGGATGCGTTCGATCTCCCGGCCCTGCTCGTCGTACTGGAGGAGCGAGGCCTGGCCGGTCGACAGGGTGCGGCCGGTGCGGACCACCGAGGTGCGGACGACCGCCGGGCCGGGCTGGGACGCGGTCAGGTAGTGCGCCGAGATCGTGAACGGGTCGGCGTGCGGCAGGGCGTCGGAGAGCGCGCGGCCCAGGACGGCCAGCAGATAGCCGCCGTTGACGGCGTTGATGATGGTCCAGCCGGCGGAGAGGTCGATGTCGTAGACCCCGGGCTCGCGCCGGGTGAGCGCGGTGTCGCGGTCGAACTCGCTGTCGCCGATCGTGGCCTGCGTGGCCGGCGCGGAGGCTGCTTCTGGCATGACTGAACGGTACAACAACCAACTACTAAGCGGTAGCTTTTCCATCCGCTCCCCCGATGACTCCACCCGCTGCTCGACCCGCAACTCCACCCCCTACTCCTCCCGCACCGTCGACCGCCGGTTCCACGCCCGTGGCGCCCGCCAGTGGTACCGCATCGCGAGCAGGCGCAGGACGAAGGCGGTGGCCGCCGCGACAGCGCTGGTGACGGAGTTCAGGGTGTCGAAGCGGATGCACAGGACGACCATCGTGGCGCCGACGATCGCCGGGACCGCGTAGAGGTCGCGGTCCCAGCGCAGCAGGGAGGGGACCTCGTTGGCGAGCACGTCGCGCAGGACGCCGCCGCCGACCGCGGTGGCGAGACCCAGGGCGGCTGACTGGGTGAGGCCGAGGCCGTGGTCGTACGCCTTCGTCGTGCCGGTGACGCAGAACAGGCCGAGGCCGGCCGCGTCGAAGACGTTCACGCCGGTCTGGATGCGCTCCACGTGCGGATGCAGGAAGAAGACCAGGAGCGCGGCGAACAGCGGGGTCACGAAGTACCCCAGGTCCGTGAAGGCGGCGGGCGGTACGGATCCGATGATCAGGTCCCGGAACAGCCCTCCGCCCAGTGCGGTGACCTCGGCGAGGACGGCGATGCCGAAGACGTCGAAGTTCTTGCGGACCGCCAGCAGGGCGCCGGAGATGGCGAAGACGAAGATGCCGATCAGGTCGAGCGTGTGCTGGACGGACGGGGTGAAGAGTTGCTGGAACACCCTGCCATTCTTACCCGGAAACGAACCCCCGCCTTTCATTACAAGGCGGGGGCCCGGTCGGACTTGAGGTCTCAGCCCTGCTTTTCGGGGGCTTCCGGCTTGTCGGAAGCGTCCTCGGTGGACTCCTCGGAGGTCGCCTCGACCTCCGCCGCCACCGCCGCCGAAGTCTCCGCCGACTCCGCCAGCACCTCGTCGGACACCAGTACCGCCGCCTCCTTCGCGGCGGTCAGCAGGACCGTGTCCTGCGGGGCCTGGTCCTCGAAGTTCTCGGGGTGGTGGCAGGCGACCCGCTGGCCGGGGCGCAGCTCCAGCAGCGGCGGCTCGGTCGTCTTGCAGATCTCCGTCGCCTTCCAGCACCGCGTGTGGAACCGGCAGCCGCTCGGCGGCGCGATCGGCGAGGGCACATCGCCGCGCAGCAGGATGCGGTCGCTCTTGGCGCCCCGGCGCTTGGGGTCCGGCACCGGTACGGCCGACATCAGCGCCTTGGTGTACGGGTGCATGGGAGCCTCGTACAGCGAGGTGCGGTCGGCGAGCTCGACGATCTTGCCGAGGTACATCACCGCGATCCGGTCCGAGACATGGCGGACGACGGACAGGTCGTGCGCGATGATCACGTACGTCAGGCCGAGCTCCTGCTGGAGGTCGTCCATCAGGTTCACGACCTGCGCCTGGATCGACACGTCGAGGGCGGAGACCGGCTCGTCCGCCACCACCAGCTTCGGCTTGAGCGCCAGTGCCCGCGCGATGCCGATGCGCTGGCGCTGACCGCCGGAGAACTCGTGCGGGTAGCGGTTGTAGTGCTCGGGGCTCAGGCCGACCAGCTCCAGCAGGCGCTGGACCTCCTTCTTCACCCCGCCCTCGGGCTCGACGCCCTGGAGCCGGAAGGGCGCCGAGACGATCGAGCCGATGGTGTGCCGGGGGTTCAGGGAGCCGTACGGGTCCTGGAAGATCATCTGGATGTCCCGCCGCAGCGGGCGCATCCCGGCCGTGTTCAGCCGCGTGATGTCCTTGCCCTCGAAGTGGATCGAGCCGCCCGTCGGGTCCTGGAGCCGGGTGATGACCCGCCCCATCGTCGACTTGCCGCAGCCCGACTCGCCGACCACGCCCAGGGTCTCGCCCTTGCGCACCTCGAAGTCGATGCCGTCGACGGCCTTCACCGCGCCGATCTGGCGCTGGAGCACACCCTTGCGGATCGGGAAGTGCTTCTGCAGGCCCTCGACCTTGAGCAGCACCTCACGCTCGTCGGGAGCCGACGCCTGCGCCGGGACGACCACGTCCGTCTTCTTTGTATCGCTCACAGCTTCGGCGCAATCTCTTCGGTCCAGATCCGCGTGCGGTCCTCGGGCGAGAGGTGGCAGGCGGAGAAGTGTCCGGTGCCGACCTGCGTCAGCTCGGGGCGCACGGTGCGGGTGACATCGCCCTTGGGGACGTCCGCGTACGGGCAGCGGGGGTGGAAGGCGCAGCCCGAGGGGACGTTGATGAGGCTCGGCGGCTGGCCCTTGACCGGGATGAGCCGCTCGGAGGTCTCACGGTCGATGCGGGGCATCGAGCCGAGCAGACCCCAGGTGTACGGGTGCTGCGGCCGCTCGAAGATGTCGTCGACCGGGCCGCGCTCCACGCACCGGCCGCCGTACATCACCAGCACGTCGTCGGCGATGTCGGCGACCACACCGAGGTCGTGGGTGATGAGGACGACCGCGGAGCCGAACTCCTTCTGCAGATCCCGGATCAGGTCGAGGATCTGCGCCTGGACGGTGACGTCCAGGGCGGTCGTCGGCTCGTCCGCGATGAGCAGCTCGGGGTTGTTGACCAGTGCCATGGCGATCATCGCGCGCTGGCGCATACCGCCGGAGAACTCGTGCGGGTAGCCGTCGACACGCTTGGCGGGCTCGGGGATGCCGACCCGGTCGAGCATCTCGACGGCCCGCCTGCGCGCGACCTTCTTGGAGACGTCGTGGTGGACCCGGTACGCCTCCACGATCTGGTTGCCGATCGTGTAGTACGGGTGCATCGCGGACAGCGGATCCTGGAAGATCATCGCCATCTCGCGGCCACGCAGCCGGCGCACCTCGTCCGGGGCGGCGGAGACCAGCTCCTTGCCGTCGAGCCAGATCTCGCCGGACATCTGGACGTTCTTGCCGCGCGCGCCGAGCCGGTGCAGGCCCATGATCGCGAGCGAGGTGACCGACTTGCCCGAGCCGGACTCGCCGACGATGGAGAGGGTCTTGCCCTTCTCCAGCTTGAAGCTGAGCCCGTCGACGGACTTGACCAGGCCGTCGTCGGTCGGGAAGTGCACCTTGAGGTCGCGGACTTCGAGGAACGCGGCGGGCGCGTCGGAGGGGGCCTTGACGGGCTCCCCCACTGCGGCACCGGTCTTGGAGAGTTCGGTCACGAGAGCCTCACCCGCGGGTCGGCGGCGGCGTACAAGAGGTCCACCAGGAAGTTTGCGATCACGACGAAGAACGCGGCGAGCAGGGTCACGCCGAGGATCGGGGGCAGGTCGTTGTCCCGGATGGACTGCACCGCGTACTCACCGATGCCGTGCAGGGAGAAGACCGTCTCGGTGATCACGGCACCACCGAGCAGCAGCCCGAGGTCCATGCCGAAGACGGTGATGATCGGCGTCAGCGCCGCCCGCAGCCCGTGCTTGGCCACGACGTTCCGCTCGCGCAGGCCCTTGGCGCGGGCGGTACGGATGAAGTCCTCGCTCATCGTCTCCAGCATGCCGGAGCGGGTGAGCCGGGCGTAGATGGCCGAGTAGAGCAGGGCGAGTGAACACCACGCCGGGAACAGTGTGTTGGCCCACTGCGAGGGGTTCTCGGTGAAGGGGACGTACTCGCGGCCGAAGATCGGCCACTTGTAGGTGAAGAGGAACAGCGCGAGCTGGCCCGTGAAGAACATGGGCAGCGAGACACCGGCGAGGGCGATGCCCATGAACGTCCGGTCGGCGAACGACCGCGGCTTGAGCGCGGAGATCACACCGGCCGTGACACCGCCCAGCAGCCACATGACGGCGGCACCGGCGGCCAGGGACATCGTCACCGGCAGGCGGTCGGTGAGCTGCGGCCAGACCTGGACGTGGGTCTTGAAGGAGTAGCCGAAGCAGGGCGCGTTGCACTGCGCGGTGGTCGGGCCCAGGTCATAGGTCGCGCCGGAGACGATCCCCTTGATGAAGTCCCAGTACTGGACGTAGACGGGCTGGTCGAGACCGAGGTTCTGCTTGACCGCTTCGATGTCGGCCTTCGAGGGGCTCTTCCCGATGTACTGCTGAGCCAGCTGGTCGGCCGTCTGGCCCGCCAGTCTCGGCAGCAGGAAGAAGATCGCGAAGGTGACCGCGGTGACGACCAGCAGCAGGATCACCGCTGCGACCGTCCGGCGGAGGATATACGAGATCACGGGGATCGGCGCTGGTGCCCGCGGGCCGCGAAGCCCGCGGGCACCAATGCCTTCACCTGCCTTCCGGGGCTACTTCTTGGTCGTGCCGATGTTGAGGTAGTCGTACTGACCGCTGAAGGCCGCCGTGGAGACCAGGTTGGTGAAGCCGGCCGGGCGGTACAGCAGGACCTTGAAGTAGGTCAGCGGAACGAGGGCCGCCTCCTCCATGGTCTTCTTGTCGATCTCGGCGTAGAGGCTGTTGCGCTCGTTCTCGTCCTCGGTCGCGATGGCCTTCTCAAGCATCGAGTTGACGTCGGCGTTGTCGAGCTGCGACAGGTTGGTGTTGCCGGAGGCACCGATCGCGTCACCGTGCAGGATCTGCTGCTCGAAGCCGTAGCCGGACGGCCAGTCGGCACCCCACTGCATCATGTGCAGGCCGATGTTCTGCTTCTTGTTGAACTTCGGCACACCCGCGCTGTCGGTGAAGTACTTGCCCGACGGGTACTGCTTCAGGGTGGCGTTGATGCCGGCCTGCTTCAGCGAGTTGATGATCGCGGTCGCCGCGGCGATCTCCTGCGGACGGTCGCTGCGCGCCGAGATGTTGGTGCTGATCGAGCTCTTGCCGCAGGCCTTCAGCTGCTCCTTGGCCTTGGCGGCGTCACCCTTGTTGTCCGGGGTGGCGTACAGGTCGGTCTTCTGGTAGCCCGGGATGTCCGGCGGCAGGACCGTGGTGGCGATGTCACCGCGGATCGGGCCACCGAGCGCGGTCTGCACCGAGTTCTTGTCGACCGCGTACTGCACGGCCTTGCGGCACTCGACCTTGTCGAACGGCGCGAGCTTGGTGTTGATCGCCATGTAGACCAGACGGCCACCGAAGGTGTTGTCGGTGTTGGCCTTGAGGGCGGGGTCACCCACGACCTCCGCCTGCGTGGCGGCCTGGACGCCACTGCCGCCGAGGTCGATCGCCTTACCGGCCCTGACGTCCTGGTCGATGGTCTCGGCGTTGACCTTCAGCTTGACGACGATCTTGTCCGGGTACTGCTTGCGCAGCGGGTCGGTCGCGGCGTCCCAGTTCTCGTTGCGGACGAGGACGGCCTGCTTGCCCTCCTCGTAGCTCTCGAACTTGTACGAGCCCGAGGACACGATGCTCTTGACGTAGTCGACGCCCTTGTCCTTGGCCTTCGGGACCGGGGCCGTCTGCGGGGTGGCGACCAGGTAGTCGAACTCCTGGAAGGCGCGGTTGAGCTTGAAGACGATCGTGGTGTCGTCCGGCGTCTCGATCGACGCGAGGCCCTTGTCGCTCTTGTCCTTGTAGGGACCCTTGTACTTTTCGCCGCCCTCAAGGAACTGCTGGAAGTAGTTCGGGCCGAGGGAGAGCACGTCACGCGCGAAGTTCGAGCGCTCGACCGCGTACTTGACGTCCTTGGACGTGATCGGCGTGCCGTCCTCGTACTTGAGGCCCTCACGCAGCTTGTACGTCCAGGTCTTGCCGCCGTCGCTGGGCTCACCCGGAGCCGACGCGAGGTCCGGGACCAGCTCGTTGCCGGCCTCGCCCGGGGCGGGCTTGAACGTCATCAGCGGGCGGGCGTACAGCCGGCTGAGGTTGTACATGTACGCGTAGTACGTGTTGCCCGGGTCGAAGGAGTCCGGCACGTCCGAGTACTCGTAGGTGACCGTGCCCCCCTTCGCGTCGGAGGCGTTGACGACACCCTTGGTCGCGGCGTTGGCGCCGGCCGACTTGTTGTTGCCGTCGCCATTGTCGTTGTTGTCATCGGCCTTGCTGCAACCCGAAAGCACCAGGCTGACAGTGCCGATGGCCGCGATGGCGGCCAGCGCTGACCTTCGCATGATGGTCTGCTTCCCCTCCATAGTTGGAAACTTGATGGGCTCTCGACGCGGCCGCATGTCAGCGGCTGCGCGGGTCGAGAGCGTCACGGAGTCCGTCGCCGAGCAGGTTGAACGCCAGGACGGTGACGAAGATGGCGAGGCCCGGCACGATCATGAACTGCGGATCGACCTTGTAGAAGTTGACCGCCTCGCTGAGCATGCCGCCCCACGACGCCTGCGGGGGCTGGATGCCGACGCCGAGGAAGCTCAGGCTGGCCTCGAAAAGGATGTTCGTCGGGATGAGCAGCGTCGAGTAGACGATGATCGGGCCGACCAGGTTCGGGAGCAGCTCCCGGAAGAGGATGTACGGCCCCTTGGCGCCCATGCCCCGGGAGGCGTCGATGAACTCACGCTCCTTGAGGGCCAGGGTCTGACCGCGGACGATGCGGCCCAGGTAGGGCCAGTTGAAGAAGCCGATGATGAAGATCAGCACGCTGATGTGCAGCGGCAGACCCTCCAGGCCGAAGGCACCGCCCTGGAGCGTCGCCGAGATGGCGATGGCGAACAGCAGCAGCGGGAAGGCCAGGAAGGTGTCCATCAGACGGCTGATGATCGTGTCCACCCGCCCTCCGTAGTAGCCGGCCATCACACCGAGGACCGTGCCGATGGTGTTGGACAGGATGGTGGCCCCGAACGCGACGACCAGGGACACCCAGGAGCCCTCCAGGATGCGGGTGGCGATGTCCCGCCCGAACTTGGGCTCGACGCCCAGCGGGTGGTCCATGCTCATCCCGCCGAAGTCCCCGGCGGGCAGCGAGGTGTTGGGGTCGATCAGGTCCTGGTTGAAGGCGTTGGGGTCGAGACCGAACAGGGCCTGGATGGGCCGGGCCAGAACGGCGAGCAGCACCAGCAGGATGACGACGATGCCGCCGGCCACGGCGACCCTGTCCTTCTTGAACCGGGACCAGGCGATCTGTCCGAGCGAACGGCCCTCGATCTGCCCCTTGTCGGCGCCGCTGAGTACAGCCTCCGGCTGTGCCTCGGCTGCCCCGGTGGTCTCGATCGGTGCGGTCACAGTGACCCGACCCCTCTCGCCGGTGGTGACCGGCCTACGCCCGCCGTGGATTACGGCTTTGTCGACTTGCGCTCGATCACAGGATCGACCGATCCCGTGTCTGACTCGGGAGTCTTCAGCGTCGTCACGATCACCCGCCAGGCCTGGCGACGAAAGTATGCGCAACCGTGATGATGCACTAGGGATTCCGTTATCCGAACAGCCGACAGCGGACGCCGGACAGGAGGGAGTTGGGACACATCGGGCGTTTGACGACCTTCGGCGTCATCTACGCGCGAAGAAATGTGTCGGGTACGTGAACGGCCGATGGCCCGTCACGGGGTCAGTATCCGCCGTGTACCGGCGGGTAGCCGTAGCCGGCGGCGGGCGCCTGCGCAGCGTGGGCCTCACGGTCGTAGAAGGGGCGGGCGCTCGCCCGCATCCACAGGGCGACCGGGTCGTACTCGTCGGACATCGCCACCGTCGACACCGGCAGCCCGTCGGGGACCGCGCCGATGGACTGCTGCATCATCGCGCGCACCGAGTCCACGGCGGGCGGGCTGGTGTCGTACACATCCAGGCCGATGGCGAGGTACGGCGCCCCGAGCGCCGGCTGTACCCAGGCGCGGCGCAGGGCACGGACGGCCGGGGTGCGGTGGGCGTTCTGCGCGAGCAGGGCGTAGAAGTGCGGGATCTCGATGCCGGGCTCCGACAGGCTCAGCGGTCCGGCGGGCTGACGGTCCAGGCCGGTGGCGATCCGGCGCAGGTCGAGCCAGGGGATGCCGACACCGCCGCCCGGGGCGTGCGGGTTGAGCCAGAGGCCGAAGTGGTCCGGGTACAGGGTGCGGGCCGCGTCGACACCGTCGACGACTTCGTAACTGCGGTTCCAGCCGCTGGCCGACAGCTCCTGGGCGGAGGTGACACAGGGGGCGTAGCCGTAGCCATCGACCTCCATGTTCCCGTACTGGGCGTCCGGGGAGCCGGCCTGGCCGTGCCACAGGAGCATCCAGATCTGGCCGGAGTTCGGGGTCGCGAGCGCGCGCAGGAGCGCCTCGTAGGCGTCGTACCGCCCGGGCGTGACCTGGCGCAGCATGTGCTCGACCTGCCCGGCCGCGATGCCGCTGGCGCTCACCTGTACCGCCCCTTCAACCTTTGTCCGACCGAGCCGTGACCCTAGCTTAAGGCCGCCTACGCGCTCGGGACTTGCTGCGCTCTTGCGTCTGCGGGTCCGGTGTGGCTGGTCGCGCAGTTCCCCGCGCCCCTAGGTATCTTCACTGGCCCCGCGTGTAGAAGGGCCGGACCTTTTCCCGCATCCACATCGCCACCGGATCCTGGGCTGCCATGTCCAGCAGGATCAGGTTGACCGGCCAGTTCGTCGGGACCCTGCCCAGGGCTCGGCCCAGGGCGTCCATCGGGGCCGTGCGCAGGTCGCCCTCCCAGTTGGAGAGTTCCACCCCTACGAACATCACCGGGTCCGCCGTTTCGATGGCGGCCAGGCAGCGGCGGGCCGTGGTGACCACGCCGGTCGCCGCGAACTCGGCGGAGGCCGCGGAGAGGAAGTCGACCGGGTCGTCCTGCCAGTCCGGTTCGTAGAGCTTGACGCGGCCGCCGCTCGCGGGGCCGTCCAGCGGGGTGCGGCCCACCCGGCACAGCTCGGCTACCGCCGGCGGCGGGAGGGGGATGCCCACCACGCCGTCGGGGTTGACCGCTATGCCCACCTGCGGGGGCAGACCGCGGGCGAACTCCACCGCGGGGGCGATCGTGTACGACATGTGCGAGCCGACGACCTGGCGGAACTGTTCCTCGGAGCTGAAGACCGGGACATAGGCCTGGCCCGCGATCTCCAGCGTCGGCAGGTCCAGCGGGCCGCTGTGCGGGCCGCCGCCGGAGGGCAGCGGCACCCAGAGGAAGCTGCGGCCGAGGACCTCGATGATCCGGCCGCCCGCCGAGGGCACGCCGAGGGAGGCGGAGAGCACCTCCTCCAGCTCGTTGCCGGGCCATCCACCGTGCGGATGGGGGTGTGCCTGCGCCGGAAAGTCCGCGGGGAGATCCGCCGGGAAGTCCATCTGTCTGACCGCCTGCCGTGAACCACTGATATGGCTGAAAAGGCTAGCGCCTGTGGACCGACCGGGGCTCAGCCCGTGAAGCCGATCCGCCGGAGCACGCCCGCCGCCGGGCGGTCGATCAGCACCGCCGAGCCGCAGCCCTGGGGCAGCTCGCCCTTCTCCACCGCGCGCAGCAGCCGGCCCGCCGCCGAGCGGTGCCGCAGGAAGGCGTACCGCGAGACACCGCGACCGCGCGCACGCTGGCCCTTCAGCGCCTCGTCCGGGGTCACGTCGAGGAGCAGCAGATGCAGCGTGCCGCCCCGGCGCCGCGCCTCGCGGGCCAGCCAGCCGCGCACCCAGGCCTGGGTACCGCAGTCGTGCACGACGACGCCCTTGCCGGAGCGCAGGGCACGCCACAGCCCCGCGTAGTGGGCGAGCCGGACGAGGGGTCGGTAGACCGCGTACGGCAGGAAGCCCGGCATCCGGGCGTCCCAGCGGTCGCGGGTGTCCTGGGAGTCGATGCGCGGGCCCTTCACAGCCCGCCGCATCAGCGTGGACTTGCCGCTGCCGGGCAGGCCGGTGATCACGACGAGGTCCCGGGGCCCGAAGAGCAGCGCGTGCGGGCTGTGGCCGTCGCGTTCGCGCAGGTCGCGGACGACGGGTGCGCGGAGCGTGCCGCGGGCTTCGAGGGCCGGGGCCACGGGCCGCTTGGGCAGCGCAAGGCCCGACGTCGTCGCGTACGCCGTGGTCCTGTTCACCGTCATCGTCCTCCTCCGGGTTCGGGATCTCCCCTCCCCACTGAACGTAAAGAGAAGGTAATGCGCGATCTCTCGCGTTTTCGTGCGCGTACCGCCACAAGCCGGTTACAGATGCGGCCTGCCCACGGAAGCCTCCGCCATGCAATGATGGCCGCGCCAACTGCATACCGGCCGTTTGAATCCGCGCGGGAGAGTCCCCAGCTTTCAGCTGGGGCGCCGAAGGAGCAAGTCCCTCCCTTGAATCTCTCAGGCCCCGTTACCGCGCGGGCGAGGCACATCTGAAAAGCGGACCGCCGTTGCGGTGGTCCCACCCAAGGTGCAAGCCAGGATCCTTTTCCGATCATGGCGAACCTCTCAGGTTCCGATGACAGATGGGGAGGAACGACCTCGCCAGTCATGCCTTGGGAGACGACCGTCCGATGAGCAGTACCGAACCCCGCCGTACCGCCCTCGATGCCCTGCATCGTTCGCTGGGCGCGACGATGACCGACTTCGCCGGCTGGGACATGCCGCTGCGTTACGGCTCCGAGCGCGACGAGCACAACGCCGTGCGCACCCGGGCCGGCCTCTTCGACCTCTCCCACATGGGCGAGATCACGGTCACCGGACCGCAGGCGGCCGCACTTCTCGACTACGCCCTCGTCGGGAACATCGGGGGCGTGAAGGCCGGCCGCGCCCGCTACACCATGATCTGCCGGGCCGACGGCGGCATCCTCGACGACCTGATCGTCTACCGCCTCGCCGAGACCGAGTACATGGTCGTCGCCAACGCCTCGAACGCCCAGGTGGTGCTGGACGCGCTGGTGGATCGTTCCGCCGGTTTCGACGCCGAGGTCCGCGACGACCGGGACGCCTACGCGCTGATCGCCGTGCAGGGCCCCGAGTCCCCGGGCATCCTCGGCTCGCTCACCGACGCCGGCCTCGACGGCCTGAAGTACTACGCCGGGCTTCCCGGCACCGTCGCCGGCGTCCCCGCGCTGATCGCTCGCACCGGATACACCGGCGAGGACGGCTTCGAGCTGTTCGTGAAGCCCGAGGACGCGGTCGAGCTGTGGCAGGCCCTCACCAAGGCGGGCGAGGGCGCCGGCCTGATCCCCTGCGGCCTGTCCTGCCGGGACACCCTGCGTCTTGAAGCGGGCATGCCGCTGTACGGCCACGAGCTCACCACCTCGCAGACCCCCTTCGACGCCGGTCTCGGCCGGGTGGTCAAGTTCGAGAAGGAGGGCGACTTCGTCGGACGCGAGGCGCTCACCGAGGCCGCCAGGCGTGCGGAGACCAACCCGCCGCGCGTCCTCGTCGGCCTGATCGCGGAGGGCCGCCGCGTGCCGCGCGCCGGCTACCCGGTCGTCGCCGGCGGCGAGGTCATCGGCGAGGTCACCTCCGGCGCCCCCTCCCCCACGCTGGACAAGCCCATCGCCATGGCCTACGTCGACGCCGCGCACTCGGCGCCCGGCACCGCGGGCGTCGGCGTGGACATCCGGGGCAGCCACGAACCGTACGAGGTCGTGGCGCTGCCCTTCTACAAGCGCCAGAAGTAACGCGCCGCAGGTGATGCTGAGCACATCACCGCTGCTCACGCATGCTTGCAGCAGTCCCCCATTCACCAGCACTCCCCCGCGTACAGGAGAATTCAGGCCATGAGCAACCCCCAGCAGCTGCGCTACAGCAAGGAGCACGAGTGGCTGTCGGTCGCCGAGGACGGCGTCTCGACGGTCGGCATCACGGAGTTCGCGGCCAACGCGCTCGGTGACGTCGTCTACGCCCAGCTCCCCGAGGTCGGCTCCACGGTGACCGCGGGCGAGTCCTGCGGCGAGCTGGAGTCCACCAAGTCGGTCTCCGACCTGTACTCCCCGGTCGACGGTGAGGTCACCGAGATCAACGAGGACGTCGTGAACGACCCGTCGCTGGTGAACTCCGCCCCCTTCGAGGGCGGCTGGCTGTTCAAGGTACGCGTGACGGAGGAGCCGGCCGACCTGCTCTCCGCCGACGAGTACACCGCCTTTTCCGCCGGCTGAGGAGTCTGAGACGCATGTCCGTCCTGAACACGCCCCTGCACGAGCTCGACCCGGAGGTCGCCGCCGCGGTCGACGCCGAGCTCGACCGCCAGCAGTCCACCCTGGAAATGATCGCCTCCGAGAACTTCGCGCCCGTCGCGGTCATGGAGGCCCAGGGCACCGTCCTGACCAACAAGTACGCCGAGGGCTACCCCGGGCGCCGCTACTACGGCGGCTGCGAGCACGTCGATGTGACCGAGCAGATCGCCATCGACCGGGTCAAGGAGCTGTTCGGCGCCGAGTACGCCAACGTGCAGCCGCACTCGGGTGCCTCCGCCAACCAGGCCGCGCTGTTCGCGCTGGCCCAGCCCGGCGACACCATCCTCGGTCTGGACCTGGCCCACGGCGGCCATCTGACCCACGGAATGCGGCTGAACTTCTCCGGCAAGCAGTTCAACGTGGTCGCCTACCACGTCGACGACGCCGGTCTGGTCGACATGGCCGAGGTCGAGCGGCTCGCCAAGGAACACCGCCCCAAGGTGATCATCGCCGGCTGGTCGGCGTACCCGCGCCAGCTGGACTTCGCGGCCTTCCGGCGGATCGCCGACGAGGTCGGCGCGTACCTGTGGGTCGACATGGCGCACTTCGCCGGCCTGGTCGCGGCGGGGCTGCACCCCAACCCGGTGCCCCACGCCGACGTGGTCACCTCCACCACCCACAAGACGCTGGGCGGCCCGCGCGGCGGCATCATCCTCGCCCGGGGCAAGGAGTTCGCGAAGAAGCTGAACTCCGCCGTCTTCCCCGGCTTCCAGGGCGGCCCCCTGGAGCACGTGATCGCCGCGAAGGCGGTCTCCTTCAAGGTCGCCGCCTCCGAGGACTTCAAGGAGCGGCAGCGGCGTACGGTGGAGGGTGCGCGCATCCTCGCCGAGCGGCTGACGGCGGCCGACGCCCGCGAGGCGGGGGTCAACGTCCTGTCCGGCGGCACCGACGTCCACCTGATCCTGGTGGACCTGCGCGAGTCCGAACTGGACGGGCAGCAGGCCGAGGACCGTCTCCACGAGGTCGGTATCACGGTCAACCGCAACGCCGTCCCCAACGACCCGCGGCCGCCGATGGTGACCTCCGGTCTGCGGATCGGCACGCCCGCCCTGGCCACCCGCGGCTTCACGGCCGAGGACTTCGCCGAGGTCGCGGACGTGATCGCACAGGCGCTGAAGCCGTCCTACGACGCGGAGGCGCTGAAGACCCGGGTCAAGGCGCTTGCCGACAAGCACCCGCTGTATCCCGGTTTGAGCAAGTAGTAGTTCCCTGGCGGGGGGCGCCCGACGATGTGCGCCCCCGCCCTCTCTGGAGGAGTTCCCGTGGCCATCTCGGTCTTCGACCTGTTCTCGATAGGCATCGGCCCGTCGAGCTCCCACACGGTCGGCCCGATGCGTGCGGCCGGCCTGTTCGCACGGCGCCTGCGCAACGAAGGGCTCCTGGAGTCCGTCGCCTCGGTCCGGTGCGAGCTGTACGGCTCCCTGGGCGCGACCGGACACGGCCACGGCACCCCGAAGGCCGTACTGCTCGGCCTGGAGGGCGCGTCTCCCCGGACGGTGGACGTGGAGACGGCGGACGACCGGGTCTCGGCGATCAGTTCCGGGGGCCGGCTGTCGCTGCTCGGCGAGCACGAGATCCCGTTCTCCTTCGACGACGACCTGATCCTGCACCGGCGCAAGGCGCTGCCGTACCACGCGAACGGCATGACGATCTGGGCCTTCGACGCCTCGGGCGCGGAACTGCTGTCGAAGACGTACTACTCGGTCGGCGGCGGCTTCGTCGTGGACGAGGACGCGGTGGGCGCGGACCGCATCAAGCTCGACGACACGGTCCTGAAGTACCCCTTCCGTACGGGCGACGAGCTGCTGCGCCTGACGAAGGAGACGGGCCTGTCGATCTCCTCCCTGATGCTGGAGAACGAGCGGGCCTGGCGGACGGAGGAGGAGATCCGCACCGGCCTGCTGGAGATCTGGCGGGTGATGCAGGCGTGCGTCTCGCGCGGCATGTCGCGGGAGGGCATCCTGCCGGGCGGACTGCGGGTACGCCGCAGGGCCTCGGTGTCCGCGCGGCAACTGCGGGCGGAGGGCGACCCGCTGGCGCACGCGATGGAGTGGATCACGCTCTACGCGATGGCGGTGAACGAGGAGAACGCGGCGGGCGGCCGGGTGGTGACGGCGCCGACGAACGGCGCCGCGGGCATCATCCCCGCAGTGCTGCACTACTACATCAACTTCGCGGCGGGCGCAGCCTCCGAAGGAGAAAAGGAAGACGGCGTGGTCCGCTTCCTGCTCGCCGCCGGCGCGATCGGCATGCTCTTCAAGGAGAACGCCTCCATCTCCGGCGCCGAGGTCGGCTGCCAGGGCGAGGTGGGCTCGGCATGCTCGATGGCGGCGGGCGCGCTGGCCGAGGTGCTGGGCGGTTCGCCGGAGCAGGTGGAGAACGCGGCCGAGATCGGCATGGAGCACAACCTCGGCCTGACCTGCGACCCGGTCGGCGGCCTGGTCCAGATCCCGTGCATCGAGCGCAACGGCATGGCCGCGGTGAAGGCGGTCACAGCGGCGAAGATGGCGATGCGGGGCGACGGCTCGCACAAGGTGTCCCTGGACAAGGTCATCAAGACGATGAAGGAGACCGGCGCCGACATGAGCGTGAAGTACAAGGAGACGGCGCGGGGCGGGCTCGCGGTGAACATCATCGAGTGCTGAACGTTCCCGCCGCGCGCAACTGGGGCATACAACAACTCCCGTCCCCCCACTGACACTTCAGGGAGCCCCCACATGCTGCGCGGCATCGACGTGAGCGCGTACCAGCCGTCGACGTACGACACGGAAGGGCTCTCCTTCGTCTTCATCAAGGCGACGGAGGGCCGTTCCTACGTCAACCCCAGACTCTCCGCCCAGACGAAGCGGGCCCGCGAGGCCGGCCTGGTGGTCGGCTTCTACCACTTCCTCTGGCCCGGCAACCTCACGGCCCAGGCGGAGTACTTCGTGAAGCACGCCCCGGAAAAGGCGGGCGACATCCTCGCCGTCGACTGGGAAACAACGAGCGAGGGCACCCACGCGACCAACGCGGAGAAGGACCTGTTCATCCGCAAGGTGAAGGACCTACGGCCGAACAATCCGGTCGTCCTGTACTGCAACAGGAACTATTGGCTCAACGTCGACACGACGTCATACGCGGGCGACGCCCTCTGGATCGCCGACTACGTCAGGGCGGGCAAGCCCCGCATCAAGGCCAAGTGGCGCTTTCATCAGTACACCGACGATCCGCTGGACAGGAACGTGGCGGATTTCGCGGGTGTGTCAATTTAACGGCTGATCTTGGTTGTTGAGGTGTCAGTTGTTGCTCGGGGTCAGGCGGCCTTCGAAGGCG